>NZ_DAHXOI010000001.1:300000-396994 GCF_027364955.1 Ferrimicrobium sp. | reverse complement strand
TCAATGCTGCGTCGGCCATGCTCACATGATAGCACAGACTCCGTGACTGTTCAAGTTATTATTGCTTGACTCCTTAGGACGCGTACCGACATCGATGAAGCGACATGGACAACGAGAGTCGTCGCTACCTCGGTGCGCTAGAGTTGGCTCCCGATTCCATGGAGCTTCACAAAACGGAACAATTGCGTCAAGGGATGTACCGTTCTCGTGTGCGTTTATCGGGTCCTGATGGAGTGCCGGATCAAATCGGGTTGCGATGGCGTTCGCTCGCAATCGTATGACAACGAAGTTGACTGGTCATCGCCAACACTGTCGCGGATGCAAAATCCTCGAACCATCGCGTCGTCGCTAGGATGACCCATGCTAGGTAGAACAGAACTGGATTCTTCACAGTGACCCCTCTAGTTCGTCGAACGTGCACGTGATCTCACGAGGGCTGACGATCTTTGGAGGGGTTGATCAGGGGACGCGGTTTGTGCGATCGCCCAATGAGAGGAGAGCTCGTGGTTGAGACGCTGGTGTCGGTGTGGCAAGAGATGTATCGGCAATCACCGTCCAAAGTCGTGATCGACGAACCACATCATTCGCGCCGACTCACCGCGGAGGATCTCTTTGTCCGATCGGAGCTCAGTGCCAGGCGACTGGCCGCGCTGGGATGCGGTGCTGGCGATCGCGTGTCGATCGATGTCGCTGAGCCCATCGACTTCCTCATCGCGCATCTAGGCGTCCTGCGCCTTGGCGCCATTAGTGTTCCCGTTCCCAAAGGTTCGAGTGATGGCGAGATTCGTGATCTCGCACGGAATTGCTCACCAAAGGTTGTGTTGAGCGACCATTCACTGAGCGCCTCATGGAGCGAAGACGGCGTGATGGTAGTGAACCTCGACACCGATGTGCGTCCAGATGACGAGGTGTCGATTGACGATGCGGATGCTGACAGTGTCGCTCTCATGCTCTACACCTCTGGTACGACCGGAAAACCGAAAGGTGTCCCACTCTCTCATCGCAACCTCCTCGCCACCGCTCGATCGGTGCTCGCCGCATGGGAGTGGAGTAGGGAGGACTCCCTGCTTCTCGCGCTTCCACTACACCATATGCATGGGCTTGGCATCGGCATCCACGGAACGCTGTGTGCAGGAGCGACAGCCGTGGCCTTTGAGAGGTTCGACGTAGATGCCATCATCAAGGAGGTCCGCAACCAAAGAGTGACCATGTTTTTTGGGGTCCCGACCATGTATGCCAAGTTGTTGGGCCATGAGGGTTTCGAGGCGTTTGCAAACTTACGACTGATGGTTTCAGGTTCGGCTCCACTCTCGGCGGAGTCTTTCCGCAGAATCACCGAAGTGACTGGGCAAGAACCACTCGAGCGTTACGGGATGAGTGAGACGGGGATGATCACCTCGAACCCATATCGTGGACGCCGTATCCCCGGTAGCGTTGGCAAGGCGCTGCCAGGGGTAGCGATACGACTCTCCGGTGGCGATGAGGGGGAGGTTCTCGTCCGTGGCGAAGCGGTCTTCGGTGGTTATTGGAGACAGGAGCAGGCGACTCGTGAGGCTTTTACCAGCGACCAGTGGTTCCGAACCGGGGATCTTGGCACCCTGGACCAGGATGGATACCTGATGATCAATGGTCGTGCGAAGGAACTGATCATCAAAGGGGGCCAGAACGTTTTTCCTCGAGAGATCGAAGGCTGTCTTGAGGAAATGGCCGGGATTGTTGAGGCGGCGGTGATTGGTGAGCCAGATGAGTACTGGGGCGAGAGAATCGTGGCTGTCCTTGTTGCGGCGAGTGCTCCACCCGATCAGGAGACCGTGCGCCAGTTCGTTGCCGAGCGCTTGAGTCGTGTCAAGGTTCCTGACGAGGTGCGCTATATCGAAGAGCTCCCTCGGAATCGGATGGGCAAGATCCAGCGAGAACTTCTGCGAGGGTAGTCACGACCCCGTTGGGTGCTCCTGGTGAATCTCTGGTGGTTCCATCGTGGAGTCTGTAGGTCTGCGGTCGCAGGGTTGTGGCGGAACTCCTCAAGCTCTCTGGGGAATTCATCGCTTTGCGACTAGTACAATGCGAAGAACGATGCCCGCCAATACCCAGCTTGCGCTCTATGGTGCTGTGACCAGACGAGCCAATCAGGCGACTCCATCCTCCTCCTTCGCGTGCTCAAAACAGCCCCTTCCCGTCGATAATCACGACCAGAACTCTCCAAGGCGTCTTTGGTGCTCCGGCGCAGGAATGCTATCGAGATTTGCCAGCGAGCCTCCTCGATCTCACGGGCTGGCATCCTCTCCAATTTATCTCTTGTCCCTATTCTCAACCGCCCGCGGACAGTGGCTTTACTCACCCTGCTCTGATCAGCGAGAGTCCACGAATTCGCTCGTATCTGCTGTATCCTGCGTGCCTTCGGATTTCGATGAAGCTGTTTGAACTCAGGTTCAATCGATCGATAACGAAGACAAGGAGGTTGGCGAGGCATGTGGACCGGAGTCCACGAGATCGCCGACCTCGAGAACCTTTACCAAACCGGTCGGAGCGTGAGCAAGGATTGGATGCGGGGGGACGGTGGGTGTGCCAGGAGTAGTCGAGTGTGGAGCGAGAACGACATCGGTCGTGTTGGTGATGGTTTGACACTTGGCGTAGTCGAAGGGGACGGTGACTTCGACACCAACCTTGAATAGGTCGGTCTTCAGATTGCCGTCGGCTGTGGTCGAGAACAGCCCGGCGCAGCTCGGCGCCCGGTAGGCAACGGGGATGGACCCGTCTTCTGACGCTGATGTTGGTTGCCAAGGCACTGAAAGCACTTCGCGAGCGGTCGCGAGTTTTGGCCCGGTCAGCGGGCCGCCACACGGCGGAGTACCCCGATTGGTGTAGACAACTGCTCCGTCCCCACCCTGACCATAGATCACGACTGCGGTATAGATCGAACGATAGGCAGTCTTAGTTGACGTGGAATCTTTCGGCGGATTCGCCGCTGGGCACGAGGTGACTCCACCCCATGCGATCCCCACCCACGCGCCACGGTGATCAAGGGGTGGGGTGCCTGGAGGTGGTACCTTTGAGTTGCCTAGCGTCACGAGCCCGTAGCCAAGGATCGCCTGAGCGTGGGATCCTTGGACTTCGGAAGTAGCTTCGAAGAGCTTTGCGGCTTGGTCCCAGGTCAGCCCAAGATTCTTTGTGGTCATCTCAGTTCGAGATGGTGAGATTTGCAAACTACCCACTGTCAAGATCCTGTCGTAGCGGCCGCCAACGATGGCACTCGCAGATGGGGCCGAGACCGGGGGTGGATCATGTGCTACCGTTAGCGATCCACATGCGGCCAATCCGGAGGCTGTTGTACACAGCGCAACCCCAGCGACGAGGGCTCGCATGAACTTGTGGGTTCCCAAAGGTTGGGTGATGGCTGGAGTCTTCATTGTTTTCTGCCTACCAAGGCATAGCTTCAGTAAAGATTTGCCAAGTTGAGCAGATAGTTTGCATGCCTAGTACCATGTACCAGTAGCTGGCTTTGATTGACGTCATCGTGCCTCCTGGGTGCCCAGCCACTGCCCGAACCACTCATGGAGAGCTCCCCTGAGCAAACCTAGCGTCTTCCTGCATCTGTTGAACCTCGCGGAGTTCGATGGGAGAATGATCCGGTGGCGAGCAGAGCCCAGGTGTGAGTTGGGACGCGCCCCTGTTTGAGAGTTTACGAGCGTGACGAGGAGCTGAGGCTCTAGGACTCGCCAATGGCAAGTGATGTCCAACGTCACACATCGAGTCTCTGGCGGCAGGCGGTTGGCCGGGGCCAATGTTAGTTAAAGGGGGCTGTAACGCCTGGAAGTTGGGGGACTCACCACAGAATAGTCGTGTCTTTCCCTGCTTTATTTTGGACTACTCGCGCGCTAGGGGGATGGCTGGCAGCAGGCATGTACAGGTTATACCAGTACGACTGGGGGCGAGGTCCCTCTTCGCAGCTGGATCTTTCTGCGGTTGCATCCGGTTGACGGTTCCAGATTGTGACGCGAGGGCGGACAACCACGGCCATTCCTCAGGTGTCTGAGCAACGAAACCAGGACCGAAGCTTGGGTGGTAACGCTTCATGGATGGACCTTGGAGTGAGTTATGCAGCATCGTCAGCTTGTGAAGCAGAGCGCGTAATCTGCTTGCACTCTTGCTAATCAGGGCCCATGCAACTGTCCCCATGCAACAGTGCCGATGCAGTGCTGTGCAGTAGGGTATTTACGATCAAGGATCGTCAAATCGCAGGTGTTGTGGGTGGCTCGCGCTACGAACCGGCGGCGATGATCATCTCGCTTCCGACGGTGTTGGCGAAAAAACGCTCAGGAAAGGCCTGTGCAATCGCAATTGTTGCCGACATGCCAGTGCAGTGCGCGGGGAGGATCCGCTTGGGCTTTAGGACGTCGAAGGCCTCGATGACCTTTGGGATGCTGGGCGCGAAGTCAGTTCCTGATAGGTGGAACCCTCCGATCACCGCTGCGATGTTGGATTCTCCAGTGAGGCGGGTTGCGTAGTTGAGGGTGTTGATAATCCCTGCATGACCACAACCGGTGATCACAACGAGACCCTGGTTCTTGATATTGATGACCATCGCTTGATCGTCGAGCACAAGAGCATCACCTATCCAATCCTGCCCGTCAAAACGCTCTTGAACTGGAAACCCGTGTTCAAAGGGGGTTGTTCGTTGTATCTCCCCGGTAACAAGGAGTGCCCCGTTAAAGAGGTAACTCGGCTGAGGCTCTTCGATCACGTCAATCATGGATGCCGCGAGGTAACTGCGTGATGGAGTCGGTATTGGTATAATTCCCTCCTTCGTATGGAGGCGTCGGACGTTGAAGGAGTCTGGATGAAGGATGAGCGGTAGGTTCTTACCGCCGAGCTTCTCGACGAGGCCCACGAGCCCTCCGGTGTGGTCGAAGTGTCCGTGGCTCAACACGATGATGTCGATATCTCGAGGATCGAGATCGAGGAGGGACATGTTGTGGACCAATCCATCTGGCGAGATCCCGGTATCGAAAAGTATGCGGTAGGTGTGGGGCCCATCGTCGATGGTGACCAGGGCAGAGTAGCCATGCTCTGCTCTCAGCGGAATGTGAGTATAGCCCTCAGCCGTTGACTCGGCAGGAACGGGATGAATGATATGGTGCCTTTTGATTACATCCTCGGAGGGGGCGAACATATCGCCATAGTTGTCCACCAGCGTGAAGACACGAACGCCGTCAACACCTCGGAGAGCTATACCCTTGTCGAGAGGTCTTCGAAGAGTAGACTCCTGGTGCGAGGAATGATGGTGCTCTACGGTGTCGTCGCACATAGCGACTCCTTTCCGAAAGGTCGGCTGGGTAGGCGCCCGTCTGATTTTATGCTTTCGTTAGTGGAGCATAGCCCATCCAGGAGCGGAACTCAAGGCGTCTCAACCAAGCGCGATATTTCCGTACAACGCTGGTACACTGCGATACATCCTCTCTAAGAGGCTAACGGTCGAGAACCGTGCCATGTCAACAAGTCTGGATGGTCCCCAGATGCGGTGAGCCAACCCTGGCCAACTCAAGGAGTTCGTATGGTAGTTGCACTCGAAGATGTCAGAGCGAACGGGTCGATGCTTTTGGATCTTGCGTTCTTGACGGGAGGGAGATCATCGTTGAGTTGCTGGGTCCCGGGGTGTTTCGATCGCTAATGTGCGCGAAGTGGGTGCGGGAGGGGTAATCGGTCATCGCACCTAGCCGCTTCCGGTGGAGGTGGCACGGGAGACCCATCAGATCATCCGATCCGGGCCAGAATGTCGAGAATAATCGTGCATCACTCACCCATAGACCTACGGCGGGCCCATCAGGTTACTGGGAGGAGGGAGACGATTTGAGTCGCAGGAGTGGGATGAGTAGGTGCACGAGTGGCCCAATCGCGATCGCGTAGGTGAGGGTACCAAAGCCCACCTGACCTCCTAAAAGCCATCCCACGATAAGTACTGTTCCCTCGATCGAGGTCCGGGTCACTCGGATACTGTGTCCTCGAGCTGCAATTGCGAGCATGAGCCCATCGCGAGGGCCCGGCCCGAGTGTGGC
The DNA here is from genome assembly GCF_027364955.1 of Ferrimicrobium sp. Classification (NCBI taxonomy): domain Bacteria; kingdom Bacillati; phylum Actinomycetota; class Acidimicrobiia; order Acidimicrobiales; family Acidimicrobiaceae; genus Ferrimicrobium; species Ferrimicrobium sp. The sequence goes on along the minus strand of NZ_DAHXOI010000001.1, from coordinate 390,941 downwards.
ACCGATGTAGAGACCGGTCGCAAGACCATTCAGGGCCACCGCGAGGGGCATGACAATCCATCGACTATCGCCATGAGCATGAGGGGCAAGCCAAAGCACCAAATCCATCGTTGAACCGATGAGAGCCACGTTCGCCAGGGTGCCGAGACCTGGTCTTTGATGGAGTGGAATCCAGAGTGTCAGCACTACCAGCCCAACCAGGATCGCCCAAGTGCCAATTGGGATACCGGTTTGCCGGGAGAGCCCCTGATTGAGGACGTCCCAGGGATCAAGACCAAGCCTTGCGATTACAAGCATCGAATCACTCACCCCATAGAGGACGAGTCCAGTGAGGAGCTGGATCAATCTTCGGGTGCGACGGTCTTGGGGGACGGGTGCAATTATGCCCGAAAGCACTCGTCTGAACCACTTGGACAGTGGAACCTCGGGATGTTCGACACTCATGAGACTATTGTAAGTTATTATGGATACTCAATTAGGATCCACTTGGAATCATGTGGCATCTAAAACAAGGGTAGTACCGGGTTATCAGCTCGCGAAGAGCCTTGGCGATTGGCCATTGGCAGGTCACAAGGGTCCACTCTATGCCCGTCTAGCGTTGGGCATTCGCTCGCTCATTCTTGATGGCCGAATCCCCAATAGCGTTCGTCTGCCCGGCGAACGCTCACTAGCCGTGGAGTTGCATGTGAGCCGACGAACCGTCTCCTCCGCGTATGCAATGCTAAGAGATGAAGGATTCCTCGTGAGCCATCATGGTGGAGGTAGCGTGACTCAACTGCCGGTAGGGAGAAGCCGACAGGGTGCTGTATGGGGACCCGCGGTAGCACAGGACTCCGGCTGGCTCGATCTTGCTGTCGCGGCCATGCCTGGTGATCCACGCATCGCATCCGCGATGGTCGGTGTGCTCGAGGCACTGCCGTACCATCTCACTCACCATGGCTATGCCCCTCAAGGGCTGTTACCCTTACGCGAGGCTGTTGCTGATGAGTACTGTCGTCGTGGCCTTGAGACCTCCGTGGAACAGATTGCCATTGTGAGCGGTGCTCAGCAGGCGATCTCACTGGTTGTCGAGACCTTCAGTGACCCTCTTGACCCAGTCATAATCGAGACGCCTACGTACCCTGGGGTGTTGGATGTGCTGCGTCGGTATCGATCGCGGGTGATCGACGTTGGATTGGATCACGACCAGACGGGTCTTTCCCACGCGATACGCCAGGTCTTGCCAAAACTCGTGTATTTGATTGCTGATTTCCACAACCCAACAGGGAGACTTCTCGGAGCAGTAGAACGCGAAGCGCTGGTGCGCGCAGCTGGTGAGAGTGGTGCCTATCTGCTCGTTGATGAGAGCTTTGTGGAGCTGGGTTTAGAGGATGCTCCGGCCGTTGCTCCGTTAGCAAGCTTTGGAGGCGATAGGCGTGTGATCTCTATTGGATCCATGAGTAAGTCCTATTGGGCTGGCCTGCGGGTGGGGTGGGTGCGAGCAGATCGCGCGGTGATTGTGCAGCTGGTAGAGACTCGGGCCAGCGTTGACATGTCGAGTCCGGTCGTCGATCAACTGCTTGCTGTGGAGCTTCTCCGAGGAGGGCGGGATCTGCTGAATTCGAGGAGAGAGGCGCTTCGCGTGCAGCGCGATACCTTGGTCGATGCCCTCCACACTCGCCTCCCACGATGGCAATTCCCGGTACCGCCCGGTGGCGTCTCGCTCTGGATCGACTTGGGCAAACCGGTCAGCACGCTCGTCGTGGCCAGGGCGGAGAGCTACCAGGTTCGACTGGCAGTTGGAGCCCGGTTTGGACTCTCAGGGGCATTTGAGAACTGTCTTCGGATACCTTTCACACTCCCAGCTCCAGATCTTCTCGTCGCAGTTGGGCGCCTGAGTTCGGTTATGGCCGACGTGGATAGTGGCTGGAGGTTTACCCCGCCAGTTGGTGGCCCTCTGGTATAGATACTGTTGTCCGATGGATTAAGGTTCGTCCTATAAGCCACATGCGTTGTCGACGTGATCAATGGATCTCCTCATAACTTTGGGAGCTTTGGCGGGGCGATTCAGTGGATCCGTCTCTCTTGGCGAGTGGAAGGAGCTGCCGAGAGACAAACCACCCATCGAGAATAGGGGGCGCTTGAGACAATTGCGAGGTGGGGCATTCGCTGCACCAAGAAGAAGCATCGGAAAGGTGCCTTCCAATAGCCCACCTGTGATATCGGTTGACTGTTCTCGGTTGATCAGGGTATTCTCGGCAGACAGGGGCGTGTGACCTCGCTATGGCGTGGCATCACCGGTCCCCACTGAGTTTTCTGGTGCGCCTTCGGTAAGCCAGCAGTACTGCAACGGCAACCAACGCAGTGGTGACCGTGGCGAGACCGGAGAAGGCAAGGGTTGCCCGAGCCCCTAGCGCCGCTACCAGTGGACCACCGAGCGCAGCACCGACTGGTGAGGCGCTCACTGTGAAGACGCCACTTGCAGCCGCGACTTGGGTTAGAAGTTCCCCAGGTGCACTTCGCTGAATGATTGTCTTCTTCAGTGGAATGAAGGGCCCATAGACGAGACCACCTACCGACATGGCGATAAATCCGATCACTGCCGAGGTAGTGAAGCCAAGGGGAATGAGGCAGACACCCCAGGCTGCGACGGCAGCGATGGTCATTCGCCATAGGCCAAAACGCTGAATCGACGTAGCACCGAGAGCGTCAAGGGTAGCTCCGAGCGCGAAGACGGTCCAATAGCCGCCGAGCACGCTGGCACTCGCGTGCAAGACGGAGGAGACATAGAGCGGCACGGCGACCTCGACGGGTCCATAGAGGCCATAAAAGATGACACAGAGTAGAGTGATGGCACCAAGTGCCGGGAAGCGCCATAGTGCACGCAGACCGTCGCGAATACCAGCGGACGAGCTCTTGACGATGGGAGTAGGTGGTTGGTACCTCCGGCTCGCGAGAACTGCTCCTGCTAGCAAGACGTAGGTGGCGGCGTCGATTGCAAAGACTAAACCTGGTCCTAGCGCTGCGATGAGCACGCCAGCAACTGCAGGCCCGCCGATGCTAGCTGAGAAGCTTGTTACCGAGTTCAAGGAGTTTGCCGCGACATGCAGTTCGGACGGCAACAGCTCAGTAGTGGCAGCCAGGTCGCCAGCGATACCGAGCAGGCCAAAGAGGGAGGAGCATCCGAGAAGAGAGACGTAGAGAATAGGTGATAGAGTGTCAGTAAGTGCAAGGCCAGCAATCAGAGCGAGTGACACGGCTCGAAAGATTGCATCGACCAAAATGATGAGGCGAGGGTCGAGACACTTCAGAACTCGGCTCGCGCCTAGTGCCACAAGGACACCTGGCAGCGTGTAGGCCGCTACTGCTTCTCCAATCAATAATCCCGCACCGTGGCCATGGGCAAGCTCTATGGCGAGCCAAGCAACCGCGACTGCGCTCATTCCGTTGCCAAGAGAGGAGACTGAATACCCGATGAACAGCGTTGCAAAGCCTGGATAGTGCAGCGGTGCCCAGACTCTAGGGCGTGGGATGCCATGGGATGCTGGTCGGTGAGGACTGGTCACAAGTAGTAGTCTCTAAGCCTAGAAGCACCGACCGACTCTGGGAATTAGTCCTCCAAAACTGAAGAAAGTGCCCCCTGAGCTGGTAGAATAGGAGTTACAAACCATCCGAAACTACCACTCAAGGAGAACACTTTCTGTGACACGATCTTACCAGACTCCAGACGGTATCGAAGTCAGTTTCGACGATGAGAATCTGGTCGCTAATGCGGGACTTGTATTGGTCTCCACCCTTGCCTCCAAGCTTGGTCTCGATGCTCTCATCTCTGAACGAGTCGATCTCACTGGTCGCGTAGGTGGAGCCAATCCAGCGGGTAAGTCACTGACGTTGGTTCATGCGATGGTCGCGGGTGCCTCCCATATTGATCATGCAGATATGTTGCGCGCCGGGGCATCATCGAAGGTTCTTCCCTTTCACGTTGCTGCTCCCTCAACCCTTGGTACCTACCTTCGTTCCTTCACCTCCTGTTATGTCCGTCAATTAGATGAGGTGATTGAGGCAGAGCTCACCCGTGCTTGGGGAATGGGTCTGGCTCCAGGAGATGATCCAATGGTGATCGACATCGACTCTACGATCTGTGAGGTCTCTGGGTACAACAAGCAAGGAGCTGCCTATGGCTATACCAAGAAGCTCGGCTATCACCCCATCCTCGCGGTTCGCTCTGACACCGGTGAGGTACTCCATGGTCGCATGCGAAAGGGTTCAGCCAACACCCAGAGAGGAACCAAGCGCTTTGTCCAAGAGCTCATCCCCAGGTGCCGCAGAGCCGGGGCGACTGGCAAGATCACCATCCGCTTTGACTCTGGGTACCAATCAGAGGCGACGTTAAAGGAACTAGAACGACTAGGAGTGTCCTACACCATGGCGGTCCATGCCAACGCCAAGGGGATAAAGTCGCTGATAGAGGCCATCGATTCCGATGCTTGGATACCGATTGACTATACCGACAATGGTGAGGCCCAAGTAGCCCAGACTACCTATAAGGGCAGACGTCTCATCATCCGTCATACCCGCCTTATTGGTGACCAGGCAGAGCTCTTCCCTAACTGGCGTCACTTCGGCTTTGTTACTGACCTCAAGGGTTGTGCCGTTGAGATAGATCAGTTCCATCGGAACCGAGCACGGGTTGAACTCTCCATCAAAGATCTCAAGGAGGGGGCAGGACTAGAACACATCCCCTCGGGTAAGTTTGATGCCAACAGTGCCTGGCTCTCCCATGCGATCCTTGCCCATAACCTGATCCGTCAGGTGAGCTACCTTGGTGAGATCACTCCGAGTGAATCCATGGTTATCGCTCGTAGCTTTCGGAGAAACTTCATCGCTCTCGCGGGACGCCTCGTCAACCGATCGGGGAAGATCACACTTCGTACCCCGGCCCGCTGGCCATGGGCCAAGGCCTTCATGAGAGCACTCATCACCCTTCGAGCACTCGAACCAGTTCCCATCTAGGGAACTACCCCGACTCCAAGCGCGGTCAAAAGAACACCCTCCAGGCGCTGTCACAAATGAAACACCAAATCAGATCCTTAGCCCACCACGCCTAACCATGGGTCAGCTCCGATCCAGAGCCATGGGTTAGCTCAACGGCACACAATCACGACCTCAGGACCACCGCCTCACCCCGAAACCGGGGTGCGTCGGTGGATCCAGGCTAAGGTAACGGATTCCAGAGGCCAGATGGTCAGGCAACCAACCCTATCAGCCCTCAAACGACACCCTACGTCCTCTCCTTAGCCTATGATCCACGGAGCCGTCGACAGCTACACTAGGGCGGATGAAGGGATCACTCCGCCAAAGCGATATCCACCGGCTAGATATGGGTTATGTGGTGCGACCAGGAAGCGAAACAGCGAACGGAGAGCCCAGGGTCGAGCCAGTCTATGCCTACCTCATCTACCACCCCGAGATCACGATGCTCTTTGACACGGGGATCGGTGCAGTCGATCCTGAGACCGAGGCACACTATCGACCGCATCGCATCTCCCTGGAGTCGACACTCCACGGCGTCGGTTCTACCCTCGCTCACATCGATGCCATCGCGAACAGCCATCTGCACTTCGATCACTGTGGCGCAAATCCACTCTTTGGGCACCGTCACGTGTGGGTGCAAGCGAGTGAACTCCAATGCGCACGCGGACCAGATTACACGATGGAGGCACTCATCGACTTCCCTGGCGCTCGCTACGAGGTGATCGATGGCAGGGCTGAAATCGCCACGGGCATCACCCTCGTGCCAACGCCTGGCCACAGTGTTGGTCACCAGTCGCTCGTGGCCGAATGCGAAGATGGAACGTTGCTCATCGCTGGTCAAGCTACGGACTTTGCCTCGGAGTTCGCCAGTGCGCATCTCGCCCAACAAATCTTCAACCAGGAAGGTAAAGGATTGGCACCAATACCACCTTGGATGGCGCTCGTCGAGGCTTTCGATCCACGACGAGTCGTGTTTGCCCACGACATGGCTATCTGGGAATCAGACTAGCACGCTGAGACACCGCCAAACCAACGTGGAGTTGCACCAACAAGGAGTTCATTTCCCTATCCTGCCGAGGGAGCGCTCAAGCGCCAGAGGCACCTGATCGGCCGTCTGGACCATGGCAGCGATATGTCCATCTGGACGAATCACGATATGCACCGGCTTTGCATCGAGATCCAGCGCGCGACGAAGGGTACGGCTTGGATCGATAGCACGGAGATCGCCAACGGCGATTGGTACCTCCTTGGGGATCGTGACCTCGCTTGGATCATCACTTAGGACGGTAAAACCATGATGGACCAGTTGACGTAAGCGCTGGCGCGATTCTCCACGATGCAATGATCCAAAGGGAACCTGAATTTCTTGATCGGGAAGTACAGTGCCCGGGACTGGATCGACCGGCAGTCCTCGCTGCGGGCGACCACGAAACTGACGATCCGGCGATGGCGTCGTCAACGGCGAATCCACATACCAGAAGGGTTCATAGAGCCGACCTGAATCGACGTTGGCGATCGCGTCAGCCGCCCCGGAGGCTGCTGCTTGCAGCAGCCGCACCCTTCGCTGTCGATCAGCATCGGTCTGGGGAACCAGGAATCGCATCGTCGCTGATGTCACCTCAAGGTTCTCCAGAGCAGCTGCGCGACGTTCAAGCTCGTAGGAGTCGAGCAGTCGCCGATCAGCGAACCCACGCATTACCATCGCGAGCTTCCACGCGAGATTCTCGACATCGTGAACTCCGCTGTTGAGGCCCCGAGCCCCAAAAGGAGCAAAGACATGGGCAAAGTCTCCCGCCAAAAAGACCGAACCAACACGGAACCGAGAGGCTACCCGACCTTGAAAGCGATAGACCGATCTCCACGCCAACTGGTACGGCTGTTGGCCAACAATCTCGTGAATACGGGCATCGAGCCCACCCGAGGCCTCCTCCTGGCATAGATCAAAATCCTCGGGGACCTGCCAGTCGATACGCCAGATACTATCGGGTTGTTCATGAATAAGAACCTGACGGCCCCGGTTCCAGTCTGGATCAAAGTGAAACCGACGCTCACCCCGTTGGTCAGCTAGGTCAGCCTTGATATCACAGATCAAGAAAAGATCGTCAAAGGAGTGGCCTGGAAAGTCGACTCCGAGTTGCTCGCGTAGATGCTCGGAGTGGAGCCCGCAACAAGCGATAGCGAATCGACTCGTGATGAGCTCAGCTCCTTGCTCGGTGACAACCTCCATCACCACACCGTGGTCGTCGCTCGTGATCTTGTGAACGGTGGCACCACCCTCCATCTCGATCAATGGATGTGCCTCGATAAGGCCGAGGAGCACCTCCTCGACCTCAGCCTGCGAGACATTGACGAACGGAGGAAGAAGTGAGGAACCACGATCCTTGAGTTCAACGGCAAAAATCTCTTTACCTTGGTAGTACGTGCGACTCGTCGACCATGTAATACCACGACGCGCTAAGACCCCAGCCCCGATCGCATCCCAAGTGTCGAGCACTTCACGCTGCTGGCAAATAGCACGAGACCCCACTCGATTGCGTTGCGGTTGCGCCTCAAGGATCTTGACCCGTAATCCCCACTGTGCACACAGCAGAGCTGCAGTCTGCCCCACCGGGCCTCCCCCGATGACGACGACATCAGGGGTTAGCCCTGTAGTTGGTCCCATACCTCACGATCCCTCATCGCCGTCCAGATCACCGGGTGCTCAACCCCTCGCAACTCGTCAAAGACACGGGCCACATCAAAGGGTATCGTGTGTTCAAAGATCGGCCATTGCCCATAGACGGGGTTGAGTGCTTGGTAACAAGCCTCGAAGGCCTCTTTCAAACTCCCCCCACGGTCAACCACTTGTTTTGTCTGACTCAGCAGCGTCGTCAGGAACGCCCGCGATTGCTCGATGGCGGCTTGAACCTCAGCTTGGCCGTGCACGACCTTACCCCTACCGCCGACCAGGTGTTCTGCGCCAAGGGCAGCGACATTGTCAAGTGTGGTACTTGCCCACTCCTGATGATAGGCATCGCCGGTATAGAGCGCAGCCTCTGCCTCCACCAGATCCCCGGCGAAGAGTGTCTTGCTCGCTGGATGCCAGACGACGATGTCGCCGCGTGTGTGTCCCCGTCCAAGGTAGAACAGCTCGATGTGCCCATGACGCGGGCCAAGCTCAATCGTTAAACGATCCGCAAAGGTCATCGTCGGGTGAGTGAGACCCGGAATGGAGTCCGGTTCTTCAAAAAGGCGCGGCATCCTTGCGAATTCGCTCTCCCAATCCTGGCGCCCACGCTCCGCAATGAGCTCGGCCGTGTTCTGGTGGGCGACGATGGCGGTTGCCGCAAAGGCGGAAGCCCCAAGGACGCGCACCGCGTGATAATGCGATAGCACCAAATACCGCACAGGTTTGGTGGTCACCTCACGCAGCCGCTCGAGCCAGCGGCGGGCTGCAACCGGGGTCGCGCGCGCCTCAATGCAGACGAGGAAATCCTCGCCCTCGATAGCTCCAACGTTAGGATCCCCTTGCGCACTCATTGCAAAGACCCCGGGAACGATCGTCTCAAATCTCTCCTGTTTCGGACTGAGATCCGCTGACGATGCGAATGGTTTACTGGTCATCTCATCACCTCTCATTGTTCACAACTATCTTGACACACACTCGACATGCTCTTTTCTCGCCCGACGCCTACACCGACGGTGACGTCGTCGACGGCCGCCGCATCCAAGGCTCCCGCTCTCTAGGTGTCCGGAGACGCCAACTCGGTCGCTCCGTGTCGCTTCGACCATGACCAGGGGTAGTTAGGGTCTTCAATCGCTACGCTCGCTCGTCCGAGTTCGAGAGGAGCAAAAGTGTCGACCATGACCGCCCACTCCTTCGTTCCCGGCTTCCCAAGCGCCGCCTCGACCGATCCAGGTTGGGGACCGTGGATAAATCCGGCCGGATGCAAGGAGATCGAACCGGCCTCGATGCCCGACCCTTTGCGTGACATAAAATCTCCATCAACATAGAAGAGCACCTCGTCGCTGTCGACATTGGCGTGGTTGTAGGGCACGGGGATACTCTCTGGATCGAAATCAAAAGGACGTGGGGCGAAGCTACAGATGACAAAGCCTGGGCCTTCAAAGGTCTGATGCACGGGTGGTGGCGCGTGGAAGCGCTTCACGATCGGCTCGAAATCCCCCATGTTAAAGGCAAAGGGATAGAGGCAACCGTCCCAACCGATGACATCGAAGGGGTGGCGCGCATAGACGTAACGGGTGAGGGCGGCTCGGGTTTTTACCAACACCTCAACGTCGGCACCCTCGACAAGACAGAGTTCACTCGGCGTCCGAAGATCGCGCTCCGAGAAGGGTGCAGATTCGAGCAGTTGTCCTCGTTTGGAGAGGTAGCGACTCGGGAACTCGATGTGGCCGCTCGCCTCAATCACCAGCAACTCCATGCAACGATCACCCTCAGGAACCACGCGATAGGTGCATGACGCCGGGATCACAAGATAATCTCGCTCTCGTACCTCGAGGAGTCCAAAAACCGTCTCCACATGCCCCCGTCCGGCCTGCACAAAGAGGCACTCATCTCCCACTGCGTTGCGATACAACGGTGTTGGCTGGTCAACGATACCATAGGAGAGTCGAACATCACGGTTGCCCAAGAGGAGATGGCGTCCAAGCGGAGCGGGTGGTGGCTGCCTCCCCAACTTGGGGGTCAGGTAGTGCCGAGGGAGCAGAGGAGTATTGGGGAAGAGTTCCTCCTCATCAGCCATGAGCGTCTCAGCATCGACGATCGCGGTCGGCATACCTAAGTGATAGAGCAGCGCCGACTCCGCAGCAAAGCCCTCATTCCCCATCAGCTCTTCGGCGACCAGCGCACCATCCGCTCCTCGAAGCACTTGATGGCGTTTCCGTGGGGTCTCGCCCATGCGTTGGTAAAACGGCACCCTTCACCTCCCCTCGACAACTCTCTATCGTAGTCTTTTGCAGTGCTCCTGCTCAACTTCGACACCGACCACTGTCCTGGCTAGGATGGGTTCTCTATGGCCTACGACCTTGATCTTAACCCAATGAATGGTTTTGGAATCGATCACCTGCCCCTCGGAATCGCGCTCGGTGCCCAACCCAATGAGAGTCACGTAGTCACCCGAATCGACGACTACGCCCTCGATCTCGCTCAACTCGCCGATAGCGGTTTCGACCTCGGCCTCGAAGCCCATGTGCTCCACCGCCAACACCTCAATGCCCTCTTGGGCCTAGGGCACGAGAGAATGGCCACCCTTCGAGAGCGGGTTGCAAACCTGCTCACCAGAGATCCAAGCGACCATCGCGTGGTCTCCGCCCTGCAACCTGTTGCTCGGGTGCAGCTTGGGCTCCCGATCGCCATCACCAACTACGTGGACTTTTATTCATCTCTCTACCATGCGACCAACCTTGGTCGCCTCTTTCGACCTAATGGCGATCCACTCACACCAAACTGGCGCCATCTGCCCATTGGCTACCACGGCCGTAGTTCTACCGTCGTTGTCAGTGGCACGCCACTGTACCGCCCCCATGGTCTACGCCTCATCGATGGGGGGCCGGTCTTTGGCCCCTCCACCCGGCTTGACGTCGAGGCGGAAGTAGGGTTTGTCATCGGAAGAGCTTCACGACTTGGCACGAGCATCACCACTGCTGAGTTTTATGACTACGTCGCTGGCGTCGTGTTGGTCAACGACTGGAGTGCGCGCGACATCCAGAGCTTCGAGTCTGTCCCACTCGGACCCTTTCTCGGCAAGTCCTTCCTCACGAGTATCAGTGCGTGGGTCACACCACTCGAGGCGCTGACGCGGGCACGCACCACGCCGACCGCACAGGATCCGAAACCCGCACCGTATCTCATCGATAACGACCCGTGGAATCTTGCTCTCGATCTTGCGATCGAACTCAACGGGTCAGTCCTTTCTCGCCCACCATTCGCCAGCACCTACTGGACACCTGGCCAACAACTCGCCCACCAAACCATCAATGGGGCCGATGTGCGCGTTGGCGACCTTTTTGCCTCGGGAACCGTCTCTGGTCCAGCTCGCGATCAGTTCGGCTCTCTGATCGAACTCACCGACGCCGGCACCAATCCGCTCACCCTCAGCGACGGAACCCACCGTAGCTTCCTCGAGGATGGAGACACGGTCGTGATCCGAGCGAGTGCACCTTCTCCGAATGGCGGTCGCCTGCAGCTGGGAGAGGTCAGTGGAACGGTCCGGTGAACGGCGGGCTCCTTCGTCGTTGCATCGACGGGGTGAATCACTAGCCAACAGAACCTAGGTGCGTGCATCTGACCTAGGCTGTGGAGCTATGGAACGAAGCTCACGCCTCTTAGTCAACACTGGAGAGGGCAAAGGCAAGTCGTCGGCCGCCTTCGGAGTCATGAGCCGGGGCTGGGCCCGGGGCTGGAACGTCGTTGTGATCCAGTTTGTCAAGGGCGGCAAGTGGAAGACTGGAGAGCGAAAGCTCGCCGATCAGCTAGGAATCGAGTTTCACACCCTCGGCGACGGCTTCACCTGGGAGTCCGATGATTTAGTCACTACCGCCGAGCTTGGCAAGCAAGCATGGCAGCTCGCCAAAACCAAGATCGACGCGAACGCCTATGACCTGATTATTCTCGATGAACTCACCTACGCCATCACCTATGGATGGATCGAGGAGGCTCCCGTGCTTGCAACCCTGCAGAACCGGCCAGCTCGCACCAACATCGTCATCACCGGTCGTGGTGCAACGGAGGGTTTGATCGCCGTCGCCGACACGGTCACCGAGATGCGAAAGATCAAGCACGCCTACGATCAGGGGATCAAGGCCAAGAAAGGGATTGAGTACTGAGCACCCGTGGGATCATCATCGCTGGTACCGCCTCCGGAGTCGGCAAGACCTCGATCACGCTTGGCCTCCTAGCTGCCCTGGGTGAACGGACGCGCGTCGGTGCCGCCAAGGTTGGTCCCGACTATATCGATCCTCATCTCCACGCGTTGGCGATCGCGCGCCCAAGTTATAACCTCGATCCTGTGCTCACCGGAGCAGCTGGGGTCATGGCGAGTCTCGCAAGAGCCGCGCGCCATGTGGACCTCGTGCTCGTCGAAGGGGTGATGGGGCTCTTCGATGGAACCGACCTCCCCACGCAACACCAGAGTTCCGAGCCCTCACCGCTTGGCTCTACCGCTCAAGTCGCCAAGCAAACCGCTCTGCCAGTCCTACTGATCATCGATTGTGCGCATCTTTCGCAATCCGTCGCAGCTATCGCACATGGCTATCGCTCATTCGATCCCGATGTCCGCGTCGCTGGCGTCATCCTCAACCACACCAAGAGCGCCACGCACGAGGCGTTTGTCCGCGAGGCCATGGCTCTTCGGGGCATCGAAGTGCTCGGCGTCATCCCTCACGGCGGCCTTCCCACACGACGGGCTCGCCATCTCGGACTGCTAACCGCCGAGGAGGCACCCGAGAGCACTCGCGGATGGATCGACACTCTTGGTGAGGCGATCAAAGGCTTTCTCGACCTCGAACGGATCGTTCACCTCGCGGCACCGATCATCCCTCCCCCGGCTCCTAGTCCTTCCAACAACCTCTTCCAAGCGCAGGATTCGCCATCGCCGCGCCCCGTCATCGCCTACTCAGAGGGTCCAGCCGCCAGTTTTATCTACCCAGAGAATCTTGAGCGCCTTCGAGAAGCTGGAGCTGATATCGTCGGTTTTGACCCACGCTTTGCGTCGATTCCCGAGGAAGCAGGACTCATCTGGCTCCATGGTGGGTATCCAGAGAACTACCGAGAAGAGCTAGCCGCAAACGAACCGTTCTTGGGCGCCCTGCGCCAAGCAGCATCCGCACATCGACCACTCATCGCCGAGTGCGGCGGGCACCTCGTACTCGGGACTCGGCTTGAAGACAGCAAAATGGCGGGAATCCTACCCTTTTCCTCAACCATCTCCCCTCGCCTGACCCTGGGTTATCGCCTGGTGCGCGCGAACGCGTTAGACACGCTCCTCTTCACCAAGGGCGACCAACTGCCGGCCCACGAATTTCACTACGCTACCTCAACGCCCGAAGGTACGGGGTTGACACTCACTACTGCACGCGCACAGTGGCAAGCTGGTTACCGGCGCTCTGCATTGCTCTCAAGCTACCTCCACTGGCATCTCGGTGCCAACGAGGGGCTTGCCGCTCAACTCGTTACCGTTGCAGCACAGCACCAACGCCAATCACGCTGACCATCGCTCTCATCGATAGGTCGGCCCTACGAGTAGGATGAGGTAATGGAGTTCATCAGCTTTGTTGGGGCGGGTCCAGGCGCGCCGGATCTCATTACTCTTCGCGGTCAAGCGCGACTGCGCGAGGCAGACATCATCATCTGGGCTTCGTCGCTGATTCCAGAGGAGATGTTAGCGTGGGCCAGCAGCGAGGCAATCTGTATGGATTCAGCAGAGATGACCCTTGAGGACGTGTTGCTCGTGTTCGAGCAGCACCCAGATGCGCGCATCGTCCGTCTCCATTCGGGTGATCCATCGATCTACGGCGCGATCCAGGAGCAGATCAGCTGGTGTGAACACCATGAGCGACCCTTCGAAATCGTTCCCGGTGTCACCTCGATCTCGGCAGCAGCAGCCGCGGTCGGCCGAGAACTGACGATCCCTGAGATTTCACAATCCGTCGTGACGACACGAGTCGCTCGACGGACATCAGCCTCCATGCCAGCGAGCGAATCGCTCGCTGGCTATGCACAGCTCGGTGGGACGATCGCTGTACTGCTCTCCGGAGCCCACCCTGAGCGCGTCGCCGAAGAGCTGCTCGCCAAAGGATCGAAGTTCAGCCCTGCTACCCCCGTTGCAGTCATCGTGCGCGCCACCTGGCCCGACGAACAGGTTGCGATGACCACCATCGGTGATCTCGTCGCGACGGTCACCGAGTTGGGGGCCAAGAGGACGCTCCTTCTGCTCGTAGGCGACGTCCTCACCACCACCAACATTCGCCGATCGCACCTTTATTCTCCTGCCTTCTCCCACCGTTTCCGCTCGCGATCGAACCCAGGGACCACCGCTGGGCGAGCGAAGCGACGAGCCAATCGGTCGGTGCGTTGACTTGACCGAACGGCTGCGTTCGGGCTTCACGACGGGGTCCTGTGCTGCGGCGGCAGCGAAGGCGGCGACGGTCGGTTCCCTCACGGGTCAGATACCCTCTTCCGTAGAGATTCGTCTGCCCAAGGGCCAACTCGTCACCTTTGACGTCGAAGTCGATGAAGCTGGTAGAGCCGTAGTGATCAAAGATGCAGGGGACGACCCGGACTGTACGGACGGTGCCCACATCACCGCTTCGGTGCGACTAATCGACGGAGATGAGGTCCTCATCCAGGGTGGGCCAGGGGTAGGTATCGTCACCAAAGACGGACTCGGCCTTCCTGTCGGCGGCCCAGCGATCAACCCCGTTCCGCGTCGCATGATCACCGAAGCGGTTCGCTCGGTGACCGAACATGGCATCGAGGTCATCATCTCAGTACCCGGCGGCCAAGAGATGGCACTGGCCACCACCAACGATCGCCTTGGTATTCTCGGTGGGATCTCGATCCTCGGCACGACCGGTATCGTCAAACCCTTCTCGACCGCCGCCTATCGAGCAAGCATCGTCCAACAGATCGACGTGGCTACAGCGAATGGACAATCCCACATCGTGCTCGTAACCGGTTCTCGAACGGAGAGCGCAGCGGGCAGAATCTTCCCTCAACTCGACCCCGTCGCCATCGTCGAAGTGGGTGACTATACCGGTGTCGCCGTCAAGCGAGCAGCCTCCCATCACCCTGAGCGCATCACCTGGGTAGGCATGGCTGGCAAGGTCGCCAAACTTGCCCAGGGTCTGCTCATGACCCATTTTCATCGCGCAAACGTCGATACCAAGTTGCTCGAAGCGGTTGCCCGGGATGCCGGAGCCAGCGAGGCGCTGATCACTGCCGCCACGGCGACCGCTACCGCGCGACACTTCTACGAGTGCTGCCAACGCGAGGGCGACCTGCGACCCCTCATGGCCCTGACAGAGTTGGCGGCAGCGACGTGTTTCGAGGCGGCAGGTGGTCGCATCCCGATCGAGGTGCTGATGGTGGACTTTGACTCCCTGGAGGTCGTCGCCGCTCATAGACTGGCACCGTGATCACTCTCATCGGCTGGTTAGGAAACCGCATCGATTCACTCTCGGGCGATCAGCTCCGTGCCCTCCAGGCGTCGCGTACGATCTTCGCTCGGTCTGAACTCCACGAGCTGCTCCAAACTCTCTGCCCATTGTCGACGATCGTGGACTTTGCGTCCCCGCTGAGCACCACGATCCACGCCATCGCCGACCACGCCGATGCCTGTACCGTCATCGCCAGCGGCGATCCCAACTTCTTTGGCCTCACAAAGACGCTCCGACGAGCCCTACCGGAGCAGCCACTCCGCGTCCTTCCAGGGCCCAGTGCAGTGGCGACTCTCGCCGCTCGACTTGGACGCCCTTGGGACGATCTCAGTGTGGTTTCTCTCGTGGGAAGAGACCACCACGAGGCTCTGCAACGAGCCGGAATTCTCCTCGCAAGCCGACCGAACGCAGCGATCGCGCTCCTCATCCCACCCAACACCTTCCTTGACCCGCTCATTGAACGGCTCGGCGACCATCCAGGGACCGTATCGCTCACCATCGCCACTGACCTAGCGACCGATGGTGAGACGATCACCAAACTGACACCAGCTGAGGCCCTGCACTGGCGTTCGGCTTCACCGGCGGTCGCGTTCATCGAGATTGGCGAACCCACGATGGAGATGCTCATGGACTACACTACGGGTGAGGCAAGCATCTTTCGTGAGGACCAGCTCGCAACCGATGGCACGAACTTCACCAAACTTGAGGTTCGTCTCGCCGCTGTCGCCCGCCTGAACCCAGACCGGTTACCCATCGGAGCACACGTCATCGAAGTCGGTGCCGGTAGCGGTGCCTTAGGGTTGACACTGTTGCGGCTGCGCCCTGACATCGAACTCACCCAGCTCGAGCCCAAACATGACCGCGCCGTCATGGCAAGAGCCAATGCGAAGACACTAGGCTATCGGACCACAGTGTCTGAGCAGCCAGTGGAGACGATCTCAAGGAACTTTGACGCCGCACTTGTCGGCGGGGGTGGCCTTGGTGCCTTGCGGCATACACTTGGTCTCCTCGGACCCACGGCACCAGTGGTCGCAACCTATGCCGACCTGCATCGCGCAGGATCGGCCGAACGCCTGCTCGGCAACGTGTCACTGATCCAGGTGGCTCACGGCAAGACGCTCGGTCCAGATGGCACGCGGTTGCTGCCCCAGACCCCGATCTACCTCGCGTGGCGATAATGGCTCCCTCCGAACGTACCGAGGGCATGATCATAGCGTTAGGTGCACCCCCAACAGGACTCGCGGACAAGCTTGGATTTCGTGAGCATGGCTTCGCGACGTTCGCAGACCTCACCGCTGCCCTGCGCGATCATAACCAAGTCGTTGTCGTTGCCGCCTACCCCATCGTCGTGCGAGCCCTCGCAGCAACGCTTGCATCAAAGGACACTGATCCGGCCGTCGTCGCCATCGACGAGGGGATGCGTTTTGCAACCGTTCTCGCGGGAGCTCATCACGGTGGCGAACAGCTGGCGCGCCTGGTCGCCCATCATCTCGGGGCAACAGCCGTCATTACCACCGCATCCTCGATCTACGATACGGTCGCGCTTGATCAGACACCACGGGTGCACTTCGGTCACGTACCAGCCAGACTACAGGCGAGGGTCAACCATGGCGATGGCCTCGTCCTCGTGAACCCAACCGATTTGTTCTTGCCCGATGCCATTTTGGCACTCGCTCATGAAGGCAACAATCCATTAAAGGTCATCATCAGCGACCGCACGAGGGACGAGCGGCTAGGTGATCTTCGAGCTACCGTGCCGACCCTCACCGTGGGCGTAGGATGTTCCAGTGATGCAACCGCAACCGAGATCAACGAACTCATCGCCACAACGCTCCAGAACGCTGGTCTTGACCCTTGTGCCATCGATCGCGTGGCGACTATCGATCGACGACTGAACCACCCCGCGTTCATCGGGCTCCATCGGGAGCTTATCGGTTTCTCGGCAGAGGAACTCGATGCCGTTGAAACAGTGCATCCCTCATTTGTCGTCTACCAATCCGTCGGAACCCACTCGGTGGCCGAAGCAGCGGCGCTTCTCGCTAGCGGCGATGGTGCCTCCCTTGTGGTGGAAAAGGTCAAGGCCGACCGGGTCACGGTCGCCGTTGCACGCCGACAAAGGCTGCGTGGATCACTCTCGGTCGTTGGACTCGGACCAGGATCCTTGGATCTGTTAACACCGCGCGCCCTAGGCGCGCTGCGGTCTGCCCAGTTCCTCGTGGGTTTCAGCCGCTATCTTGAGCTGATCGAGCCCATCGTCGAGCGCGCACAGATACTCCGACCCTACCCGATCGGTCACGAGGTCGAGCGAGTCGGCGAAGCGATTGCCCTCGCATCGCGCGGCAATCATGTCGCCCTCGTCACCTCCGGCGACCCGGCTGTCTACGCCATGGCACAACTCGTCATCGAACGTCTCGCCGAGGACCTGACTCTGCGCATCATCCCAGGTGTCACCGCCGCCTACGCCGCCTCATCAACGGCCGGTGCAATCG
Organism: Ferrimicrobium sp.; assembly: GCF_027364955.1. Taxonomy (NCBI): domain Bacteria; kingdom Bacillati; phylum Actinomycetota; class Acidimicrobiia; order Acidimicrobiales; family Acidimicrobiaceae; genus Ferrimicrobium; species Ferrimicrobium sp. Next base: position 373,281 of record NZ_DAHXOI010000001.1, on the reverse strand, counting down.
TTGGCCACGACCACGCGATGATCTCACTCTCCGACCTTCTGACCCCATGGAGTGCCATCGAAACTCGTATCGAGGCAGCTGCAAAGGCTGACTTCGTCATTGCGTTCTATAACCCACGGTCCAAGCAACGCACATGGCAGCTGGAGAAGGCGCTGGCGATCATCGCCCAGTACCGCCAGCAGAGTACGCCGGTGCTCGTGGCCACCCGCGTTGAACGTTCAGGCGCGACGATCACGGTCACCAACCTCGCTGAGATCGACCTTGAGACGATTGACATGGAGACGATCGTCATCATCGGCGCCACCACCACCGCCACCAACCATGGTTACCTCTATACCCCGCGTGGCTATGGGCCCACACCTGGCCACCAAGGTGCTCCATGATTACGATTACCGACGCCTGCACCGGCTGCGGGGCCTGTATCGTCACCTGCCCAACGCACGCGCTTAAACCGCACCCAAAACACCCACGTTGGTCTGCTCTACGATGTGAAGCGCACCGCGAGTGTGTAGAGATTTGCCCGGTCGGAGCCATCGACTGGCACGCCCAACTCGACACCGAGTCAGAGGCTGGCATTCGATGACCGTCTCGAGTATCGAACTGGAGAGCTTCACCAGAATCCAACGTGAAGTCGACTTCTCCCATCTCAGTCGCCAAGGTGCTGAGATCGCTGCCCGTATCATTCATGCGACCGGCGATACCGAGATCATCCACGAACTCGTCATCAACGATGAGGCGATCGAGCGAGCGATCTGGGGGCTCAACCACCACGTCCCAATCGTCGTCGACGTCGCCATGTTAGCGGCTGGGGTTGCCAAGCTCAACCCCTCGATCGCGATCCAGGCCGCTCAACAACTAAGGAGCACCAATGAGACTCGATCGCACAGTGGGATGGCGGCACTTTTGGCTGCGATGACCGAACAGACGCCGATCGTCGCTGTTGGCTCCGCGCCCACGGCGCTGAGAGCGGTCCTCGAACACGCCAGCGAGACCGTGCCACTCGTCGTCATCGGCATGCCGGTCGGATTCGTCGATGCGGTCGAATCCAAGCAGGATCTCATCCGTTCCGGGATCACCCACCTCACCAATACCTCGCGCCGTGGAGGGTCGCCGATGGCGGCCGCAACCCTCAATGCACTGGCCCTACTATCGCAAGGAGAGTACCGACTTGACCACTAGAGGACTGATGTTGATGGGACATGGCACCAAATCAGCGAAAGGGCAAGCACAGTTCCACGAACTTGTCGCGCTGGCTGCGCAACGCTTTGACGGGCCGGTGACAGGGGGATTCATCGAGCTCGCCCAACCTACGATGTTCGAAGCCGTCGACGAGATCGCCGCCAAGGGGATCGATGAGCTCATCATCGCACCCGTTGTGCTCCTGCCAGCGGGTCACTTAAAAGACGATGCCGCCGAACTCACCAACTATGCCCGCCGCCAGTGGCCCCAACTCGTGGTCCACTTGGCCTCAGATCTTGGCACAACAGCCGAGCTGATCACCCGTCTCAATCAATGTATCGATGGGGTTGATGAGGCTACAGAGGCCATTCTTGTCGTTGGGCGTGGCGCTAGCGACCCGAGCGCCAACGCCGAACTCCACGCAATCACCCGACTCGTGAGCGAGAGTCGAGGATACCCGAAAACACACACCGCCTTTGTCTCTTTGACTCCGCCTGATGTCACCACAGGACTCGAGACCTTGGCCCTACTCGGTGCCCAATCCGTCGTCGTTGCGCCCTATTTTCTCTTTCATGGCGTTCTCCTGGACCGCATCGCGAGCCAGGCGCTGGACTGGGCAACGACCCACCACATGACGGTTGCCATCAGCGAAGAACTTGGTCCCCATCCGCTCGTCATCGATGCGCTATGGCTACGAGTCCAAGAGGCGATCGGAGGAGACGTTCGCACCAACTGTGATACCTGTCTCTATCGATCACCGCTCTCCATCACGAGCGCAACAGCGCTACCCTAAGTACGAGGAACTCTCCCATTGGGCATGACTACCAACCACTGTTGCGCCGCATGTGGACCCCAACGGGAAGCGCCACCTCGCCACCCTACGATAGTCCATAAGGACGGCATGCAACGAGAGACACTCGTCCCGTCGTAAAAGTCACTGCCTGTCAAGAAAGGAACATGGTGCAATTCGGAATCTTTCTACCGCCATTTCACGAGTTTGCCGACCCTCGCGTGGTCGTCGAACTGGCTACCAGTGCAGAGCGAGCTGGTTGGGATGGCATCTTCCTCTGGGATCACATGCTCAGCGAACCAGGTTTTGGGGTAGCGGACGCCTGGATCACGATGGCAGCGATCGCCAGCGCAACGGAGCGGCTGCGCATCGGAGCCATGGTCACACCACTGGCACGCCGACGACCATGGGTGCTTGCTCGTCAGATAGCAACACTCGACCACCTTTCATCAGGTCGACTCATTGTCGGCGTAGGGCTCGGCGATGATGGATGGCACGAGTTCAGCGCATTTGGGGAGCGCATCGATCCGCGTGGGCGTGCGACCCAGCTCGATGAAGCCCTTGAACTCCTCGGGCTCTTCGCCTCTGGAGAACCGGTGGACTTTGTTGGTAACGAGTATCAGGTACACTCACCCCCCTTCTTGCCACGCCCGCTCCAACACCCAGTTCCCATATGGGTTGCAGGTCGCTGGCCGAATCAACCCCCGCTACAGAGAGCGAAACGGTACCAAGGCTTCTTCCCGATCTTTGCTGGGCCAGAACCTCCCCCCATCCCCGGCCAGAGCGACCTCGTCGCCATCAATGATCACCTTTCTCAAACGGACTCAAGGTATGATCTTGTCATCCGCTATGCGATGTCCCGCGCCGCTGATCCCGTGCGTGACGCGACACTCCTCGCACAGGTCGGAGTGACCTGGATTCTCGAGGCCTTCGGTGCCTTCGGTCCTGAACCCGAGATCATTCGAGAGATCGTCGCCGCTGGCCCTGCTGGCAAGAAGGCCTAGAGTCCACAATGATACGTCCGTATCAGCCTTCGGCCGTCATCGGCTCCGGATTGCCGATGGCTCATCCGGCGCCATCACCCCGGTAGCAACGCTCAGTCGGAGTGGCGTCACGGTTCTCCTCCGATGAGCAAACCGGCCCCGATCGAGCGCATTGGAGAATCCTTGCAGCAAGCGCGATCCATGACCAAACGAAGCGAACCAGAGACCTTGACGCGATCCATGCAGCTCCTGTTCTCAGCAGCTGTCAGCGCGCTCACCTCACTCGGCGAGCGCCAGCAGTGCGTGCAGCGCCACTCCTCGATGAAGAGCGGCTTCGTCAACGAGCATCCTGTTCGAATGGTTCGGGGCGGGCTGTGCGCTTCCGGGGGGAGCAACACCAAGGAAGATCATCGCTCCTGGCGAGACCTGCAAGAGGTAAGAGAAGTCCTCGGCCCCCATCACCGGGGTCTCCATCGCAAGGACATCCGAAGTTCCCACCAGCAATCGTGCGAGTTCAAGGGCACGCTCTGCTCCGGCAACGTCATTGATGGTCACTGGATAGCTCTCCATCGGGAAGCTGACCGCGACGTCAACCTCATGGGCATCTGCGATTCCGTGGGCTACTCGGGCCACCAAAGCTTCAACCACACGGCGTGTCTCTTCCGAGAGCGTCCGAAAGGTGCCACGAATGGTTGCCAGCTCTGGGATGATGTTGAAGGTGGTCCCCGCAGCGATCTGCCCTACCGTCAACACCGCTGGATCAAAAACGTTGACCCGTCTTGTGAGCGCGACCTGGAGTGCCACGACCAGCTCGGCAGCGACCGGAATCGGGTCAAGCGCCTCGTGAGGAGCAGAGGCATGTCCCCCTCGGCCAGTGATCGTGATGAGGAATTCATCAGCGGAGGCCATCATCGGCCCCCCTCGGGTAGCGATGAGCCCACTTGGGAGGTTAGTGATCACGTGTTGGGCATAGCTTCGATCCGGAGCAGGATCAACCAGTCCCTCCTCGATCATCCGCCGTGCACCCCCTGCACCTTCCTCTCCAGGCTGAAAGGCCAAGATGACGGAACCATGTAACGCATCACGATGATCCATTAACAGTTGCGCTGCGCCGAGGAGCATCGCCACATGCGCATCATGACCGCAGGCATGCATCAAACCTGGGATCGTCGAGGCGAAGGGCAGGCCAGTCTCCTCAACGAGAGCCAGTGCATCCATATCTGCTCTCAAGAGGGTCGTAGGACCCTCTAGCGCGCCATCGATGCGCCCCACCACCGAAGAGATCGCTTTCCCTGGGGTCGCCGAAACCCCCATGCGCGCTAGTTCGCCGAGTATGAGCGACTGCGTGATCGGGAGATCTAGTCCAAGCTCAGGATGGGCGTGGATCGCGCGACGCACCTCGATGACCTTGGGATCCATCGCCTTCGCCTCCGCCAACAGTCCCTTTACATCAATTGTTGTCGCCATCTGTTTTGCCCTTTCAGCCACGCCTGCGAACAGCCTACCGACCGCCATCAAGCAAGAATCAGCCCTCGGAACAATTCGCCTGCAAAACTGCCTGAGGCATCCCACGCGACGTGCTACTATCTATCGTGTATCGACGATAACCGTTCTGCTCCTCACCAGACTTGCGAGGTAGCGTCACGAACGTCTCTGTGTGAGTTGGGAGGAGGAAGTGTTGCGACTCGTGATCGTTGGAGGTAGTGACGCCGGCATCGCTGCGGCGCTACGTGCTCGTGAGTTAGAGCCGAGCTGCGAGGTGACGGTAGTGCTCGACGATGGGTACCCGAACTTCTCCGTCTGCGGCATCCCGTATTATCTATCAGGCGAGGTGCAGGACTGGTCAAACCTCGCCCATCGTTCCTACCGTGAACTCCTGGATCAAGGGATCGACTTACGAACCAACACCCACGCCCTCGAGGTTGATCCTGCGCAACACGAACTGCACTGTCAGCAACAGGATGGACGTTCGGTAACACTCAACTGGGATCGTTTGATCATCGCCACCGGCGCACAGGCGATCAAACCACCGATCGAGGGGCTGGTCGAAGCACTTGAGGGAGATCGTGTCTTCCTCGTTCATACGATGACCGATGCCCGAGCGATCATGAAGGCGCTCGACAAAGGTCAGGTGCGGCAAGCGCTGGTCATCGGTGCCGGGTACATCGGCCTTGAGTTGGCCGAGGCGCTCACCACTCGTGGCATCACGGTCAACCAATATGAGGCCAAAGATCATGTACTGCCCACCGTGAGCCCGGACCTTGCTCGTCAGCTTGAGATGGTGCTGACCAGCCACGGTGTCCGACTCGCGACCAACACGGTGGTGACCGCCATCGCTGCGGATGAGGATCGCGTCGCACTGTCGACCTCGTCTCCATCATCAGGAGCCGCTCAGGTGGGCGGCGACATCGCGATCGTCGTAGCGGGTGTACGACCAGCCGTTGCACTCGCGCGCACGGCTGGAGCCAAAATCGGTCCTGGTGGTGCCGTCTGGGTCAACCGACGCATGGAGACCGGAGTCGCCGACGTCTACGCAGCTGGCGACTGCGTGATCACCCACCATCAGCTGCTCGGTGAAACCTACCTTCCGCTTGGAACCACCGCCCACAAACAAGGCAGGGTCGCAGGTGCAGCCGCAGTGGGGCACGAAGCAGAGGAGTTTCAAGGGGTAGTCGGGACCCAAGTCGTAAAGGTCTTCGACCAGGTGATCGCTCGGACAGGCCTGACCGATGACGAGGCGGTGAGCGCTGGCTTCACACCGCTGTCGATCACCACGCAAACAGATGACCATAAACGCTACTATCCCGGCGCTGAGACACTCACCATCCGTTTGAGTGCCGACGCCTCCACCCACCGTCTCCTCGGAGTCGCTATGCTCGGCCCAATCTCGTCCGGTGCCCACAAACGCATCGACACTGCAGCCGCCGTGCTGGCCCAACCTGCACGCGTTGAAGATCTCCTGCATCTCGATCTCGCCTACACGCCGCCGCTTGGCACGCCATGGGATGCCCTCCAAGTCACCGCCGCTCAGTGGCTCCAACAGGCAGTGACAGGGAGCTAATACAGCGATGGCGAGGAGGGCGGAACTAGAATCAGCGTCTATGTACCCAGCGAACTCAACCGAGACCTCCCCCACCACCAATGGCGTTGCGTGCGCCATACCCGAGCCAGTGATGGATGAGGTTGACCCACTCAATGACGATGAACTAGCCCACATCACCAAAGCCCTGGGGAATCCGACCCGAATCAGAATCTTTCGTCTCCTGACGGAACGCCAGACCTGTGTGACCGGAGAACTCGTCGCTGAGCTACCCCTCGCGCAGTCGACCATCTCTGAGCACCTGCGCATTCTGCGCGAGGCCAACCTTATCCAAGGAGAGATTGAGGGGCCAAGGACCTCGTACTGTATTAATCAGCGAGTCCTCGCAGCGTATAAGCGCGCCATTGAGACGCTCTAGCCGCCCTTAGTGCAACAGTGTCACCCAGCCAGCCAGAGCGATCAAGGTGATCGCGAGAACTGGCGCAGCAAGTACGATTCCTTGACGGAAATACTGTCCCCACGTGATCTTGATACCTTTTGTGTCGAGCACGTGAAGCCAAAGCAGTGTCGCTAGCGACCCGATGGGGGTGAATTTTGGTCCAATATCAGCCCCAACGACGAGCGCATAGACGGCAATATTGTGCGAGATGCCAGCCAAGTGAGCGCCCTTGATACTCAATGCCCCAATCAGCGTCGTCGGCATGTTGTTCATGATGGCCGAGAGGATGCCAGCGCCAAACCCGCCAACCAGCGCCGTCGCCAGTACCCCATGATGACTCGCGTCGGCCAGTCCACGCGACAAGTACACGGTGAGGCCAGCATTGAACAGACCATAGACCACCAGGTACATGCCCACCGAAAAGACGACAATCCTCCACGGTGCCTCGCGAAGGATCATTCGGCTCGACAGTGCACTTGATTGGCTTGCCGCCAACAAGAAGATGAGCGCAGCAACGGAGGCTGGCACCGACACTGGAAAGTGAAACGGCTCGGAGAGTAGATAGCCCGCCAACAGCGCGCCGAGCACGGCCCAACCCAGTCGAAACAACTGGATATCGCGAAGAGCTGATTTTGGAGTCTCGAGTGACGCTGGATCGTAGCTACGTGGAAGCGACCGACGATAATACACCAGTAAAACGCCCAGACTCGCCAAAAAAGAGACGACATCAATCGGTGCCATTCTCGACGCGTAGGTAAGAAAGCCAATGTGAAAAATATTCGCGGTAACGATGTTGACGAGGTTCGACACCACCAGAGGAAGACTGGTGGTATCCGCGATAAAACCCGCCGCCATCACGAAGGGGAGCGCCCGGCGGCGATCGAAACCAAGGACACGAGTCTGCTGGTAGACGATCGGGGTGAGGATGAGCGCCGCTCCATCGTTGGCAAAGACAGAGGCAACAATAGCGCCAAGGATTAGCAAGTAGACAAAAGCGCGGAGGGCGCTGCCTCGGGCCAGAACAAGCACGTGGAGCGCAGCCCACTCAAAAAACCCGATACGGTCAAGGATCAGCGAGATGATGATCACTGCCACAAAGGTGATAGTGGCGTTCCAGACGATCCCCCAGACCGTCACCACATTGGCGAGCTGATCAACCCCGATGGCGAGCGCAACAATGGCACCGCCGAGTGCTGAGACCCCGATCGACAGTCCACGCGGCTGCCAAATGACCAGCACCAGGGTCACGAGGAAGAGAAGGACAGCCAAAAACGTCAAGATATCGCCGTGCAACGTCACCAACACACCTCCTTACCTCCACCCAACGCCCATCGACCCTACCCGGGTCCCAACCTCTGGCAAACCAGGCACACTCCACTACCCTGCAACGACCACGGTCACGCGGATGCACTGAACGATCCCAACCTTGCCTTATAATCGTTCTTCGACGATACACGATACTAGTTGCGATGGAGTTGCCCTAACGCAGGCGATGGCTTCGGAGACGACCGTTCCCCGACAGGGGTGTAGCCGGAATATTTGTTAATGATTGTAAACTATTTCGAGGAATAAAGCTCATTCCTCCCTGTTATCTCAAGGAGTTCCATCTACCATCTGAAAAGGGGTACCATGTCACGTCGTAGCACCAACCTTGCCATCGCGGTGGTTGCAGGCGCTCAGTTGATGATCACACTTGATCTCACGATCGTCAACGTCGCGCTTCCCTCAATCCATACCGCTCTGCATTTTTCACCATCATCACTGGCCTGGGTTGTCAACGCGTACACCCTGGTCTTTGGTGGGCTCCTTCTCCTTGGAGGTCGCTCCGGTGACATCTTTGGCCGTCGCAAGATGTTTACGATTGGAACGCTTCTCTTTGCTGGGGCGTCCCTTTTTGGAGGGCTCGCCACGACCTCGAGTTGGCTACTGACGGGCCGTGCACTCCAAGGAATCGGAGCCGCAATCGCATCACCAACCGCCTTAGCCCTGATCTCCACCAACTTTGTCGAGCCCAAGGAGCGAGGACGTGCCTTCGCGATCTACTCGGCCGTCTCAGTCGCGGGTGTCGCACTTGGTTTACTGCTCGGTGGCGTGCTCACCCAATACGTCTCATGGAGATGGGTCTTCTTTGTCAACACCCCAATCGCCATCCTCCTCGCCTTTGCCGCCCCCCGTGTGCTCCAAGAGAGCACGAAGGTTCGAACGCGCATCGATGTCGGTGGCGCGATCATCGGTACCGCAGGGCTTGCCAGCCTGGTCTATGGCATTATCAACGCATCCTCGCACACCTGGACAACCGCCTCGACACTGGTACCTGCGCTCGTTGGTGTTGCACTGCTAATCATCTTTGTCCTCTTCGAGCTCCATGTCACCGCGCCGATCATTAACTTCGCCATCCTGAAGAGCCGTGACCGCGCCGGCGCCATTGGCATGATTCTGTTTGTGATGGCCGGCATGTACAGCATCTTCTTCTTCTTGACCCAGTACATGCAAGAGGTGATGGGATATTCACCGACGAAGACCGGCTTTGCTTTTCTTCCGATGACCCTTGGCATCGTGTTCTTTGCCCAAGTAGCCGCTCGATCGCTCCACCGTGTCGGTCCCAAGATATTCATGATGCTTGGTGGTCTTGCCATCACCATTGCGATGTTTCTCCTCTCATTCATCGGACCGCACAGTAGCTACCTACAGATCCTGATACCCCTCTTGATTATGTCCGCTGGCTCGGGCCTCTCCTTCGTCTCCATCTTCCCCACTGCGACCCATGGTGTCAATCCAAACGAGGCTGGCATGGCATCAGCACTGGTGAACGTTGGTCAACAGGTGGGGGGTACCATCGGGCTCGCGGTACTCGTCACCATCGCCGTCTCGGCTGCCCGACGCCGCGCGAGTTCGCTCCATAGCGCTATCATCCACCATCAAATCAGCCCAGCAGTGGTGGGGTTGATCTCCGAGACCCACGGCTGGGCAATGAGTTTCCGCCTTGCCTCCGTCTTTGGGTTCGTGGCCTTCTTGATCGCGACGACTGTTGTGACCCGTTTTAAGAATCCAGCTGATGAGACGACAGGTGGCGAAGCGCTCATCCTCTAAGACGATCAGTGCAACCGGCAACGTTACCTCTTGGCTCGCTTCGTCATTACGCAGGTGGGGACCGGTCAGATACGTCCGTCCTCTCGTCATCGATGCCGTGAGCAGCGGCTGTGCTAGTCCATGCGGCGAGCACAGCCCCAAGCGGGTATCTAGGAGGACGAGGATGCGCCATCTTCGCGCACCTGTCGAACTTTGTCTGACTCTGATGCCGCAACACCAGGAGTGGCTGTACAGATCTACCACAATCGCGTTCACTGATTGAGCAGCTCCGACGATGAACGTGGCTACCTCCTGGTGCTAGCCGAGAAGTCGGTCGGGACGGCTACAGTCATGGCATGATCCGCAATGTCGTCATGATGAAGATGAAACCCGGCCACGACACCTCTCTGCTCGACACTCTTGTCGCGCGCCTGTATACGTTGAACTGCCCCGGCACGCTCTCCTACACCGCCGCTCTCGATGCCGGTCTCCGACCCGGCAACTGGACGCTGGCGGTCGTGGCCGATTTTATCGATGTCGACAGCTATCGAGGCTACGACGAAGATCCCAAGCACAATCAGATCCGTGCGGAATTAGCACCGATGATTGATGAGGTTGCCCGCGTGCAGTTCGTGCTGTGACTCGGATTTGCCCGCTCCGACATTTTCTGCGACCAAGAATTTGCTAGAGTGGTCACAACACGAGCACACGAGGGGGAACCGCCATGATGGATGTGGATCTGAACAGTTGGATGCTGTTCCGTAACGCTGAGCAGTCCTACCGAGACGTCCAGATCATCACCCAACGGGATCATCAATCCCAGCATCGCTACACTTACGCAGACTTCACCCATCGAGTACGCCAGCTGATCACAGCGCTCGATGGCCTTGCGCTCTCCGAGCACGCACGCGTCGCAACCATGGCCTGGAATAGCTTCGAACATCTCGAATGTTACTTCGCTATTCCCTGTTCAGGTCGCGTCCTTCACACCGTGAACGCGCGACTGAGTTTCGATGATCTCGTCTTCATCCTCAACGATGCCGATGATGAGGCCCTCATCATCCCAGCAGACCTCGTAGAGATCGCCGAGCGGCTTAGGGTGCATTGCCCTGGGCTGCGCCACATCATCGTCTTCGGGGACGACACCACTGCCATCCCCTCCTCCATGCTCTCCTATGAAGCGCTGCTCAGTGATGCAACCCCCTTCCTAGGCGAACGGAGTATCCCAGAGACTTCGCCGTTTGGGATCTGCTATACCTCGGGTACTACCGGTCGCCCCAAGGGAGTACTCGCCACCCACCGCTCCACCTACCTGCACACACTTACCGTCTGCTCAGGCAACGGACCAGCCCTCTCTACGGGTGAATGTGTGATGCCGATTGTGCCAATGTTTCACGTCTATGCCTGGGGACTCCCATTTGGTGCAGTCGCCGCCGGCTCAAAGATCGTCTTCCCAACCCCCTCATTTGACCCAAAGATGGTCATCAAGCTCATCAACGAGGAGCAGGTCACCAAAGCCGCGGGCGTGCCGACCATCTGGATTGCTGTACTCGATGAGTTACATCGAAGTTCCGAGAGGCTTGACGGGTTGAAGGAGCTGCTGTGTGGCGGCTCTCAGCCGCCGTACGCCATCATCAAGTCCTATCTTGAGGAGTACGATGTACGCCTGCTCCAGGCATGGGGTATGACGGAGACCTCCCCGATCGCAACCACGACTCGGTTACCACACGCCTTGCTCAATGCAGCCATAGAAACCCAGGTTGACTATGTCTCGAAGGCAGGTGTACCGGTGACAGGCATAGCGACGACGCTGCTCGGAGATGACCACCAATCGGTGCCGCACGATGGCAAGAGCATGGGTGACATCTACGTTCGAGGACCATGGGTGCTGGACTCCTACATGGGTGGACACGGTGCTGAATCGTTCGAAGTCGAGGGTTGGTTCCGCACCGGCGATGTAGGAGTTCTCCACCCGTCTGGCGTGATCGAACTGGTGGATCGCACGAAGGATCTCATCAAATCCGGTGGGGAGTGGATATCCTCAGTGGCGCTGGAGGGAGCGCTGATGGGACACCCCAAGATCCTCGAGGCAGCCGTCATCGCCGTCCCCGATGCAAAGTGGCAAGAACGCCCCCTTGCCACGGTGGTGCCAAAACCACACGAAACGATCACGCTCGAAGAGATCCAGGCCTACTTACTCGGCCTCGGATTCCCGAAGTGGCAACTGCCCGATCGCATTGAGATCATCGACGAAGTCCCTCGAACCTCCGTAGGCAAGTTTGACAAGAAAGTGCTCCGGGCGCGCTTTAGCCGAGAAACCTGATGGTGCGCAGCGGTTTCCGGCGGTTGCCTTCACATTAGGGTTAAAGGAGTGGACTTCATTCCAGAACCTCAGCAAGGTCGCGTCTTTGTCAGTGAGCACTGCAACCTGCTGTCGGACTGCGACCCAACGGGTCGTCTCCGCCTTGATGGCATCGCTCGAATTCTCCATAACGTCGCCACGCTGGACAATGAAGCTTCACCGGCACCAGACAAGGGCCTCTGGATTCTGCGCAACCAATCCGTTGAACTCCGCGTCTGGCCCGGTTATCTCGACTCGATCGTCTCGCGCACCTGGTGCTCAGGGATTGGGCGGGCGTGGGCCGAGCGACGCACTGACCTCTATCGCCACGATCAGCTCGTCGCACAGGCCAAAGCGCTCTGGGTCAACGTAGCCCCGGATACCGGCTTTCCCCGATCACTTCCCGAAGGTTTTTTATCCGTCTTCGGACCCTCGGCAATGGGAAGGACGGTTAAACCGCGTTTTATGCTTTCCCTTCCCGAGGACGAACCTGCCAGCACCGGCAGTATCCCTCTGCGCTATAGTGATCTCGATATCGTCGGCCACGTGAACAATGCCGTCCATCTTGCGCTCGCAGAGGAGCTGCTCGCACCCTCGCTACGCGGGGCGGACTCCCCACTCATCCAGTATGAATCCTTCGTCATCGAGTTCCATCATGGTCTCGAACTCCCAGATCCCGCAGATTGGAGCCTGTGGACCAGTGGCGGATCCATGACCCTTCGGCTTTCACAGAGCGGAGGCGTCGCCTCTGTCGTCGAGTTACAGCGGCAAGAGCCTTCGGTCATGGAACAACGGATCGGATCGTAATGGGGCAAACCGGCCGATCTTCCCCACCGCGTTCTCTTCACGGCGGACTGTACATCCTGCTCGACCTCATCGCGGTCGTGGTCTTCGTGGCAATCGGGCGAGACGTTCACGGGCACGTCGACAACCTGCACGGTCTCATCAAAACATCATGGCCATTCGCCACTGGTGTCATGGTCGGCTGGCTGGGAACTCGTCAGTGGCAAAACCCGTTGACCCGATCAGCGATACTCGTGTGGCTAGCCACGGTTGCGGTCGGCATGGTTCTACGGGTCATCACAGGCCAGGGGATCGCCGTTCCCTTCATCTTTGTCTCGCTGGGTTTCTTTGCACTTACTGAACTCGGTTGGCGAATCATTGCACGAGTGGGCCTCGGCTGGCGAGATCGGGCGCCCCACTGACTGAGGATCCCTCCTGTTGCTGCCACAACTCGTAACGATCTCCATGGCTAGCATGCAAGGTGAAGGCAAACCTATCGACAACGGAGGGAAGCGATGCAATCACTCTCAGTAGAGACCACCAGAAGCCTGCCAGAAGCCGAAGCGATGATCCGGACCGAACTCGGTGCCGTCGGCTTTGGCATTCTCAGCGAGATCGACCTAGGCGCTACTCTGGCGTCGAAGCTGAGTCGCTCAGTCGGCAACCTCAAAATCCTCGGTGCCTGTAATCCGCAGTTCGCTTACGATGCCTTGACGGCCGACCGGTCCGTCGCGCTCCTACTCCCGTGTAATGTCGTCCTCGATGCCACGCCCGCAGGCACGCGCATCAGTGTCCCAGCCCCTGCGGAGCTTCTACCTGACCGCCCAGAGATCACCGAGCCGGTCACCAAATTGTTATATGCAGCACTCGAAGCTATTGGCGAGGTTCACCTCGGATGAGTACGCCCACGTGCGCCTGTGATTGCCTAGCCACAAGCTAGTCCTTCGTACTCCCGAGGAGTCCACGAACCCGGAAGAGCCGTCTATCCGTCAACCGTTCCATGGAACGTACACGAGACTACTCACCTAGGTTTGCGGTTCAACCGGACCCACACCGCATGGTTGTGGTCAAGCCATAACGGCGGTTGCATCCGGGTGTGCCGTCTGTTGGCTCGAGAGAACGTTCTAGGTCCTACCTTCTCACGGTTTGCCTAGCGCCTCCGAGGGTTTCGGCGGTCTCGATGACGCAGCACATTCTCACCCATCATCAGTAGATCACCGCACCTTCATCGACTACACCGTCAGTTGTATCGGCCTCCACAGGAGCGAGGGATGAGGGACCGCGCCTAAGACGCTCTCTGATGTCGCATCTGGGCCGCCGGCGAAGGTCGATGCGTCCTGCGCAGCGCCCCCGGTAGGACTCGAACCTACGACCGACTGCTTAGAAGGCAGCTGCTCTATCCGCTGAGCTACAGGGGCACTCAGTAAAGTGTAAAGCCGTCGACGCGATCAGCGGCAATCGAGCGCCACTCTGTCAACTAGAGTGGAGGGAGTATTCCTCCGCACGCAACCACAGTCTTTTACTCACGCGGAGGTAGAGGGAAGCGCACATGCAACAACGGTCGCGGCTTCGATCGTTTCCTCACAGTGTCTTTGGACTCTATACCGTGGCGGGATTCTATCGTGGTGCCCAGAACATGGCACTCACGACCCTTGCGCTGATCATCAAAGAGGATCTTGGCTATGGAGCAGGAACCATCGGCGTGATCTCAGCGCTCTCCGGTATTGTTCTCGTACTCGTCACCCTCATGATCAGTGCGCGCCTCAAGCCAGCGCAACTCGAACGCGCGGTGGCAATCTCGCTTGTTACCCTCGTTCTCGGCTTGGTCATCATCGGTGTGAGCCACTCAATCTACCTCACGGCATTCGCATCCATACTCCTCGGCATTGGCGGAGGTCTAGGAATGCCGGGGCTTGCCGGCTCAGTGCAGCTTGCCGCGGGTGAAACCTCCTCGAATCCTCAACGAATTCTCGCAATCTACACGCTAGTCTTGAGCATCTCGCTCGCGATTGGACCGCTTCTTGAGGCTGGCCTCCTCGATGCTACCCACCAAGATGTTCGTTGGCCGTTCTTAGCCTTTGCCATTCTTCCGCTCCTTGCCCTCGGCATTATGATGTCGCGACGTCGAGAAGCAATCGCTGCCGCTGCGCGCGCGAGTGCTGCAGGAGAGCCGTCCATCACACCTGCCGCCGATACTGAGCGAGTGCGACTACTCCAGACTCCAGAGGTCGTCAAAGCCCTTCTCGCACAACTCATGTACGCCGTGCCCTTTGCAGCCCTCACCGTCTTTGGCGCCGAGGTTGCCCGCGTGACCGATCGGGCCACTGCGGCCCAAGCCCAGCTCGCCTTCACTGTCTTTTTTATTTTCTCGCTCGGCTCCCGTGGACTTGTCGCTTGGCGATCCCCCATCTACCACAAGGGATTGGCCTATGCGGCATCGGGGATCATGACCATCACCGGTCTTACCTTTATCGTTGCCGGCCACTCATTCACTCTCTTTCTGGTAGGAATGATCATCCTCGGCATCCCGCATGGTTTGATCTTCCCCCTCGCACTTTCGGCGCTGGCGAGTTCTTTACCACCAGATCAGCTACCCCGTGCAAACTCTTTGTTGATGGGTTCCTCCAACTTCGTTGGTATCATCGCACCACTCATCCTTGGCGTCATCGCCGCCGCCACCACCTATCGATTCATGATGGGTACGGTGCTCGCCCCGGTGATCCTGCTCTTCGCCATCTTTGTCGGCGTCGTCGGCATTATGCGTCTCCGACACAACCCCGTCGCCAGACCGACGCCATAGGGCTCCAACGCTGCACCCACCGCTCCCATTGCCTGACGGCTTTGGCCAATCCATCCAAGACAACCGACCTCACTCATCGTGACTACTATCTCCGTCAACTCGCAGCCAAAGCCGCTAAAGTAGACGCGTGCACCAGTTTGTCTCCTTGCGCATCGTGACACACCTACGCGGTCGTTGGTGACGTAGGTGGACCTTTCCCATCCCCAAGGCTCTGAGTACGAACGGATCGTTGCCCAGCTGGCTCACACGCTGCGCCGGGAGCGTAGCCTTCGAGGGCTGTCTCGGTCCGATCTCGCATGCCGAGCCCAGCTCTCGGAACGCTACCTAGCCCAGGTCGAGACTGGTCGTGCGAACCCCTCGCTCACCGTACTGACCCGACTGGCCCAAGCCCTCGACCTCGGCCTCATCGAGTTGATCGATGTCGCCGCACTCGCCACGCCAACCCAGGCGGAATCGCTCATCGAAAAGCTCAAGGAGCGCGTCGTCTCCGAGCGCCGTGGCATCGCTCTGATCGGGCTACGCGGAGCCGGAAAGACAACTCTAGGCCACCTACTAGCTGCTCAACTCGGTTGGCCTTTCTATCGCCTAACGGAGCTGATCACCGAACGAACCCAGATGCCCCTCGACGAGCTCTTCTCTCTTGGGGGTGATGCCGCTTTTCGCAGACTTGAACTCGAGACCCTGCAACAACTCGTCGAGGATAGCAAAGGTCAAATCGTCGTAGAGATTGGAGGCGGACTGGTCACAAATCAACCGGCCTACCGGCTACTTCGTCGTCATTGGACCACCGTTTGGCTCTCGACAACGCCAGAGGAACACATGCAACGAGTCATTGCCCAGGGTGACCTGCGGCCAATGCACGGCTCCGATCGAGCCATGGAAGAGCTCAGGACTATTCTGTACGAACGGACCCCTTTCTATCAAGCGGCCGAGCTCCATCTATCCACTTCGCAGAGGAGCGTCGAAACCTCCCTCGCGGAACTCGAAGGGCTGATTGCGAAGTATCTCAGCGTTGGCGACCGCCCCGAAGCCGATGAGCCCCCACAAGAGGTGAACGGGTAGCGGTCCAACGCCACCTGCGCCATCGACAGATGGCTGCACCGTCATTGGCTGCACCGTCATTGGCTGCACGGTCATTGATCACGCGGCCGAGGGCTGCATGATAATGCATGTCCTTGCGGGACTTTCCCCGCATATTTTGCAGTATAGTGCAAGTGTGCCGATGCACCTAAAGAGGTGCCTGTATGGCATGCCGACCGAGAACGAGTCATCGATGACCGGTGCAGGCGTGCCCATGAAGGGGGAGTGATGATGCAGGTCCAACAACAAGAGACGATCGCGATCGAAGAGTGGCTCGCAAACCTGCCAAAGAGCTACAACATTGCAGAGAGTCTGCTCGCTACCGCTCGATCACAACCGCTTGGTCGCACAGCGGTCACGGATGCGGACGGCACCTACTCCTACCGAGAGGTTGAGGATCTCGTGCTCCGTTCTGCCACCGCATTGATGGAGCTCGGCCTTGAGCCTGAGGATCGACTTCTCTTGGTCATCGGCGACACCATTCTCTTCCCTGCCCTCTTCCTCGGGGCCATTCGAGCGGGCATCGTTCCCATCCCTCTCAACCCGCTCCTAGCCGAAGAGGACTTTCGCTACATCATCGAAGACTCCAGAGTCAAAGCCATCGTCGCCCACACCCAGGGTGCGCAAAAGATCGAACGGGCGGCGGCCGGGTGTCGACGCGTCAAGTGGATCGAGCGTGACAACGGACTGCACGGACCGGGGATCGGAGCCCGCATCCTAGCGGCTTCGCCGTATCAACTACCGATCGCCACCGTCGCCGACGAGGTCGCCTTCTGGCTGTACTCATCAGGATCGACCGGACGCCCAAAAGGCGTTCGACACCTCCACCGCAATGTGGCAGTCACCATCAACTGTTTCGCCCAACAAGTGCTCGGCCTTACCCCCACTGACACGGTCTTCTCTGCCGCCAAACTCTTTTTCGCCTATGGCCTTGGCAACGGGCTGACCTTTCCCTTCGGCGTTGGGGCAAGCGTGGCCTACCTCAACGAACGGCCGACCCCGGACTCCGTCATCGATCTCCTGCAGACGAGCCACGCATCGGTCTTCTGCGGCGTGCCGACACTCTTTGCCTCCTTACTCGCAAGCCCCCGCGCTCGAGAACTTGCCGATGTTGGGCTCCGGATCTGTACCTCAGCCGGTGAAGCGTTACCCCCGGAGATCGGGCGCCGCTTTGAAGAACTCACCGGTGCGGCGATTATCGACGGCCTCGGGTCGACCGAGATGCTCCATATTTTTCTGGCTAACCGTCCAGGCGGTATCCGCTATGGTTCCAGCGGCGTTCCTGTTCCCGGGTATGACGCTCGCCTCATCGACGACGAGGGGTTAGAGATCACCACCTCAGGTACCATCGGCGAACTAGTAGTGCGTGGTTACTCCGCCGCTGATGGCTACTGGAATCAGCGCGACAAGTCTCTCGCCACCTTCCGAGGGCATTGGACCCATACCGGCGACAAGTACCTTCGCGATGACGATGGTTACTATTACTATGCAGGTCGATCCGACGACATGATGAAGGTCAGTGGCAACTGGGTCTCGCCCTTTGAGGTGGAGTCAGCATTGATCGCCCATCCAAGCGTTCTTGAGGCCGCTGTCGTCCCGTGGAGGGATGTCGATGATCTGATCAAGCCTAAGGCCTACGTCGTTGCCCGTTCGGATGTCCAACCCACGGATACGCTCGTCTCCGACCTCCAAGGCTTTGTCAAGCAGCAACTCGCCCCCTGGAAGTACCCTCGATGGATCGAATTCGTCGAAGAACTCCCCAAAACTGCTACCGGTAAGATCCAACGGTTCAAACTCCGAAAGTCATGAGGACGACATCCACGATCCAGCATCTCGCCGCCACCCTAGAGGTGGCACACTGGTCGCCCAACCTCGAGTCCCGTGATGGTCCAACCATCTTCCTGCTTCACGAGGGTCTCGGGTGCGTGGAGATGTGGAAAGACTTCCCCCAGCGACTGGCAGACCGACTTCGGCTGCCCGTCATCGCCTACTCTAGGGCTGGTTACGGGGGGTCGAGCACCATCGATCTCCCTCGCTCGCTTGACTACATGCAACGCGAGGCGGATGAAGTACTACCCGATCTGCTCCAAGCGCTCTGCGGCGGGCCAAGGGTACTCCTCGGACACTCCGACGGTGCATCGATCGCCCTGGCCTATGCGGGTGCCCAGCAAGATCCGCTCCTCACCAGCGTCGTCGTGATCGCACCACATGTGGTAGTTGAAGCGATCGCCATCGCAGCAATCCAGGGGGCGAAGGAGCAGTTTACTGCCGGCGCCCTTGCCGCAAAGCTTGCGCGATATCATCGCTCAAATCTCTCGAGTGCCTTCTGGGGTTGGAACGATGCCTGGCTGGACCCGGACTTTCGCACTTTTTCGATCCTTGATCGACTTGACACCATCGACGTGCCCGTTCTCGCCCTGCAGGGAACCGAGGACGAATATGGGACAAGCATGCAGCTAGAACTCATCGCATCACGCGTTGCCGAGACGACCCTCACCCTCATCCGAGAGGCCAAACACTCCCCTCATCTCACCCACACCGACCGGGTTTTGGACGCGATCGAATGCTTCCTCGCCCAGCGGGGTATCCTCGTCCCCAACCTCACCGGGTCGCCACCAGGATAATGCACTATATTACCGTATTTGGCGCTGGAAATATAACTATACTGCATCATAGGAGGAATGATGATTGACCTACGCACGAACCCTGATCGTTATCACCATTGGACGCTCAAACTCGGCGACCAGAGCGCAGAGCTCATCCTTGATGTCGATGAGCACGAGACGATCGGTACCGGCTACCAGCTGAAAATGAACTCGTACGATCTGGGGGTTGATATCGAGCTCGCCGACGCCCTGGAGCGACTACGACTCTCCTACCCCCAGATCACCACGGTGCTGGTCCGCTCAGGGAAGGATCGCGTCTTCTGTGCAGGAGCCAACATCGGCATGCTGGCCGGGGCGACCCACCAACACAAAGTCAACTTCTGTAAGTTCACTAACGAAACGCGCCTCTTTATGGAAGGGGCTCCTGCCCATTTCATCGCAGTGGTCGAAGGCACCGCGGCTGGAGGTGGTTATGAACTGGCGTTGAGCTGTGACACCATCGTACTCGTCGATGACGGATCGGCATCTGTCTCGCTGCCAGAGGTTGCACTGCTCGCAGTGCTTCCCGGGACGGGTGGGCTGACGCGGCTGACTGACAAACGCCATCTACGCCGTGATCGCGCCGATTACTTCTGCACCCTGGAAGAGGGTATCAGCGGTCAACGAGCTCTCAATTGGCAGCTGGTCGACCATTTGGTACCACGTTCCGGCCTCGATCGACTCCTCGACGAACTCGTCACCTCCCGCAAACGTACCGACCCACCACCGGGACCCGGCATCACCTTGAACGACATCGACCGCGAGCTCACTGACGATACAATCAGGTATGGTCACCTCCAAGCTGACATCGACCGGAACAACGGCGTCGTGGCCATCGAGATCCTCGGACCAACAGAGCTTCCGGCCTCCTCCGCCGAGCTCCTCGCCCAAGGCGATGCCTCATGGTTGATCGCAACAGCGCGAGAACTTAACGACCTTCTCTGTCACCTACGCTTCAACGAAGCAACAGTTGGAACGCTCCTTATCAAGAGCCGCGGAGATCTTGCTCTCGCCCAGCGCTATTGCGAACTCCTCTTGCAGTGGAGCGGCGAGTGGATTGTCGACGAAGGTCTCGCCCTCTGGCAGCGGACCCTTGCTCGCCTCGACCTGACCTCTCGATCCATCATGTCTTCGATTGATGGGGACAGCTGCTTTGCGGGGCCTTTGGCGGAACTTATCTTTGCCTCAGATCGCTCATACTTCCTCGACAATGGGGAGACTGGACTCGTTCTGAACCACCTCAACTTCGAGGCCTTCCCAATGATGAACGGACTCTCACGACTCGCCACCCGCTTTTGGGGTCACCCTGAACAACTTCGCGCACTGGAACCACTCATCAACCAACCGCTCGATGCGAACGCCGCTCAAGACAAGGGTCTGGTCACCTTCACGCCAGATGCATACGATTGGGAGGATGAGCTACGCCTCGCCCTTGACGGGCGCAACGCCTTCTCACCGGATGCGCTCACTGCCATGGAGGCGAACCTGCGTTTTGCCGGTCCGGAAAGCATGGCGACCAAAATCTTTGGACGCCTCAGCGCGTGGCAAAACTGGGTCTTCAATCGTCCGAATGCCGTCGGACCTGAAGGAGCGCTGCAACGGTATGGTACCGGGCTTACCACCAACTTCCAACGAGAAAGGATCTAACTATGGAGCTCATCGACTACGACTCACAAATCCCCAACAACGTCGCGTTGGCAAGCGACGAGCGTCTCAAGCGAGCCCTCGAACAGTGGCACCCTGGCTACTTGAACTGGTGGAACCAGATGGGACCTAACGGATTCGCAGATTCAGAGGTGTACCTACGCACCGCCACTGGAGTCGACCCGAAAGGTTGGGCGCAGTTCCAATACGTCAAGATGCCGGAGTATCGCTGGGGTATCTTCTTGGCCCCTGGTGATCCCGAGCGGAGAATCGGCTTCGGTGAGCACATCGGTGAGCCGGTGTGGCAAGAGGTTCCTGGTGAGTATCGAGCCATGCTGCGTCGTCTCCTCGTGGTACAGGGCGACACTGAACCCGCCAGCGTCGAGCAACAACGTCACCTAGGAGCCACCGCGCCCTCTCTCTACGATCTTCGTAATCTCTTCCAGGTCAACGTCGAAGAGGGTCGCCACTTATGGGCGATGGTCTATCTCCTCCAACGGTATTTTGGGCGCGACGGCAGGGAGGAGGCTGAGGCGCTGCTGCATCGCCGCTCGGGGGACGAGGACCGTCCGAGGATGCTCGGAGCCTTCAACGAGGATACCCCTGATTGGCTCTCCTTCTTCATGTTCACCTTCTTCACTGACCGGGACGGCAAGTACCAACTCGAGGCTCTGGCCCAATCAGGCTTCGATCCTTTGGCACGAACCACTCGCTTCATGTTGACCGAAGAGGCGCACCACATGTTCGTCGGAGAGAGTGGCATTGGTCGCGTGATCGATGCAACCCTGGCCACTATGAAGGCCGCGGGTATCGAAGACCCCTACGATGTCGACCGAATCCGCACCCTGGGCGTCATCGATCTGCCAACCCTGCAACGCTATCTCAACTTTCACTTCTCGGTGAGCCTCGATCTCTTTGGCGCAGAGGGCTCCTCGAATGCCGCGAATGCCTTCGCCTCAGGGCTGAAGGGTCGATTCAATGAGCACAAGATCACCGATGACCACCGGCTCGTCGGCGCGACCTATCCGGTGCTACGACTCCAAGGTGGGGCGATCGTTGCCCGCGACGAACCAGCGCTGACCGTCTTGAATGCACGCCTGCGCGATGATTACGCCAACGACTGTGCCAACGGTGTCAAGCGTTGGAACAAGGCCATTGAAAAGTCAGGCATCCAATTCCAACTCACCCTACCCCATCTCGGATTTCATCGTCGTGTCGGAGAGTTTCAGTCCCAACCGATCGATCCGGCGGGCAACGTGGTAACGGATCGCACCTTCGACCAGGTGACCGTGTCGCACCTGCCAAACGCCACTGATCGCGCCTTCATCAACTCCTTGATGCAACCTGTCTATGAGCCAGGCAATTATGCGCGTTGGATCGCAGCACCAAAGGTTGCCATCGACAACAAGCCGGGGGACTTCGAGTTCGTCCGCCTCCACGCATGATTACCTCCACAGGTCTGATCAGACAACATCTGATCGACCCAGAGGTCTGCATACGCTGTAATACCTGCGAGGAGACTTGTCCGATCGGAGCCATCACCCACAACGATGATAACTATGTCGTCGACCCAGCGATCTGTGCCTCCTGCGGGGATTGTCTTGGCCCCTGTCCAACCGGAGCTATCGACTCGTGGCGGATCGTGACGACGCCACATTCGATCGATGATCAGCTGGGCTGGGAACTCTTGCCCGAGGACACTGGCGAGATCTTCGAATCGGTCCCAGAAGGTGACGATGAGGCCCGAGCACTTCTGGAGGTTGCCCACCAAGGAGCGCCAAGGGCGGTCGCGCCAAAGAGCGCCACTGTTCCGCATCTCAACGTCGCCACTCGACACTCCCCAATCACCGCTACCGTCATGGGCAACTATCGGATCACTGACCCACAGAGCGAGTCTGATGTGCACCACCTCGTTCTCGACCTTGGTGGCCACGCCTTTCCGATTCTTGAGGGCCAGAGTGTGGGTGTTCTTCCCCCGTCAAGTCCCGACACGATGCGACCGGTACTCCGACTCTACTCGGTCTCTTCACCTCGTGATGGTGAACGACCTGGCCACAACAATCTTGCGCTCACCGTCAAGCGAGTGATGAACAATGGAAGGGGTCAGCCTGGACTCGCCTCGAACTATCTGTGCGATCTTGTCAAAGGCGATCAAGTAGCCCTCGTTGGCCCCTTTGGCGACACATTCCTCATGCCAACCGATCCAGCGAGCAACCTGATCATGATCTGTACCGGTACCGGTTCTGCTCCCTTTCGTGCCATGACCGAGTTTCACCGTCGTCACCTCCCTTCTGGGCCAGGCAAGCTGCTGCTGTTTTTTGGAGCTCGCACGCGGTCGGAACTCCCGTATTTTGGTCCGCTGATGAAGCTTGATCGTACGCTGATCGACATCGAGCTCTGTCTCTCGAGAGAAGACGAACTGCCAGTTCGACATGTCCAAGATGGTCTGCGTGAACGAGCCGTCGAGGTTACAGAACTCCTTGGACACGACGCTACCCACCTCTACCTTTGCGGAGTCAAGGGAATGGAGGAATCTGTCCGGGATGTCCTGGCCGAGTCGATCCCAGATTGGCCAGCAAGGGAGGTGCAGCTCCTCCAGGAGGGCCGTCTCCATATTGAAACCTACTGATCATTGGGGCAGCCCGTGAGTACCTGCCGCTTGCCCAGGATGACTGGCCCCGCTTGCGTGTCAACTCAATGAATAAGCAGTTCAGCGACTCGGTAGGCGAGATCTAAGGACTGTCGCGCATTGAGACGAGGGTCACAGATCGTATCGTAGGCACGTGAGAGTTCCTCCTCAAGGACTCCCTCACCTCCGCCGAGACACTCGGTGACGTCTTGACCAGTAAGTTCGACATGGATGCCTCCTGGCCAGGTACCAAGCCGTCGGTGCACCTCAAAGAAGCCCGAAATTTCATCCATGATATCTTCAAAGTCTCGGGTCTTGTACCCCGCTTCTGAGACAAAGGTGTTACCGTGCATAGGGTCACAAAGCCAGACGACTGGATGTCCGGCCGTCTGGACAGCCCTCACCAGCTCGCCAAGTTTTGCACGCACCACATCGTGTCCCATGCGGGCCACTAGGACCAGACGACCCGGTTCTCGGTCCGGGTCAAGCTCTCCACAGATCGTGAGCAGATCGTCGACCTCCATGGTCGGTCCCACTTTGACACCGATGGGATTCGCGATCCCGCTCACGAAGCGGATATGAGCTCCTTGTGGATCACGCGTTCGATCACCTATCCACACTTGATGAGCCGACAGATCATAGTAGCGATGCGAGGCAGGATCGCGGCGCGTCAGGGCAGCCTCATAGCCAAGCAGCAAGGCCTCATGGGAGGTCCAGAGTGTGACCTGATGGAGGACCTCTTCCTGGGAGAGGTCGATCCCACAGGCTCCCATGAAGTTCAGCGCCCGCTCAATCTCTGCCGCAATGGTCTCATAGCGCTCACCCTCTGGCGAGGCGGCAACGAAGTCCTGGTTCCAGCTATGCGCACGCGAGAGGTCAGAAAACCCCCCTTCGGTCAGCGCCCGCACCGTCGCGACGGTGGCACGTGAATAGTCATATGCCGTCAACATTCGTTGTGGATCGGGACGCCGTGCCGCTACAGTCGGGTCGTCGCTATGGACGATATGGCCACGAAAAACTGGAATCTCAACCCCCTGATGGAGTTCTGTCTCAGCGGATCGCGGCTTGGCGTACTGGCCAGCGATACGACCGATCTTGACGACTGAAACCCCCGAAGAGTACGTCAGGACGACCGCCATCTGCAAAATGACTCGCAGCTTTGCACGAATGGCCGCGGCCGAATGTTCATGGAACGACTCAGCACAGTCCCCTGCCTGTAGGACAAAGGCACGACCCGCCGCAGCACGGGCGAGTCCACGTTTCAGTGCGTCGACCTCCCGTGGATAGACCAATGGCGCGCGCAGGCTAAGTTCCCGACGTACCGCCTCAAGCTCGTCCGCACTATGCCACTCCGGCTGCTGCGCGATCTGGTAGTTCTGCCAATCCCACGGATCCCACGCCAGCTCCATGTCTACCTCCTGCAGCTAGTCTACGTGACAAGAACCCCACCAGCGGTTCGTTCTGGGCACCCTGACCCCAGTAAGATTGCTTAGCAACGTAGCCGCGCAACAGAGGAGTGGACCACTATGCAGCGAGACCAGGTCGCTCAGCGCCCTCTAAGGCACCGCCAATGCGGCTAGGTGTCTTCGGAGGGACTTTTGACCCTATTCACATTGGCCACCTTGTGGCCGCCCAAAACGCCATGCACGCCGCACAACTCGACCGCGTCCTCTTTATCGTCGCCAACCAACCGTGGCAAAAGGAGGGTACCAGGGAGGTCACTGATGCTCAGCTACGCCACTTGGTGGTCACACAGGTTCTCGCCCCTATCCCAGGACTCGAGCCGAGCGACATCGAGATCCGTCGAGGGGGCCTATCGTACTCGATCGATACCCTGATAGAACTTCACGACGCGCAACCAGCTGACGAACTCTTTCTCGTCGTCGGCGCTGACGCAGCATCCCAAATGCCAACCTGGGAACGGGCCGAGGAGCTCTCAAGGTTGGCTCGACTGGTCATCGTCAATCGCTATGGCTACCCCACCATCAGCCACATCCTGGACTTTGATGAACCAATACTCGCGGAGATGCCATGGCTCGATATCTCCTCTACCGATCTTCGGGAGAGAGTACGTGATCATCGGCCCCTGCAATTCCTCTTGCCAGCGACCGCTATCGACGCCATAGAACGCTTTGCGCTCTACCGTGAACAACACCCGAGAAATGCGATGACCGGTGAGGACCAAGGTCGCCCTACCGGGTCGTCGGCTCGTCTGGACTAAAATAATAAAAGCCTGGGATCGAACGCACGATCGGGACAGAGATGTCCTTGCAGATTGGAATACTACGCATGGCTGCACGCATCAACGAATCAAATGATCGTTACGAGACGATAGAGACCTGCAACAGCTTGTGGGTCTTCGAGGCGCAGGAGAAGAGGTTCTTACGTCTACCGCGTAGTCATCCCCTTCCGAGTTCGTATTCACTCCTGCCCGAGTCGGCCTGGGAGCACTATGAGTCCTTCACGCTGGACCCAGTCTCTGGAGAGTTCATCGTCCGTCTCACCGCCGATGGCTCCCGCGTGCTTCGGTCGCAGCGCCATCGACAACCATGTCCGATCTGCTCATCCGAGGCCGACCTCACGATGACCCGCGAAATCAGTACCATTGAGCTATCGCTCCTTGATGGCACGCCTCTGCAGCCTGGCACGTGATAGCCCGCCCTCCTTACCGAAGGGCCCGTTGTCGGCGGCTACACTGGAAGCATCGTGAAACATAACCTACGACCAGGGCAAAAATTGGGTATTGAAATCTATCCTGGCCCCCCTGCACACACTGAATACAAGCGCATCGATGTCGATCCACGTGAGTTAGCCCTCTTTCTTGCTGCCGTCGCTATGGAAAAATCGGCCAGCGATGTGCTGGCGATCGACATCGGAGAGGTGTCAACCTTCGCAAGCTACTTTTTGATCCTGACGGGCTCCAACACGCGACTCCTGCACTCGTTAGTCGACGAACTCCGCGACCGCGCTCGGGACGAATACGGTCTCCATGTTCGTGTCGAGGGTGAACGAGGCGAGGAGTGGGTGCTGCTCGACTTTGGATCGCTCATCGTGCATTGTTTCTCTACCGAAGCGCGCGAGTTCTACCAACTCGAACGACTTTGGTCGGATGCTACCCGCATCGAGCTACCGATACCCTCGAACGCACAACCTCGCTGAACAGGGGTTCCACCACGCTGGGTGAGAGCCAAGCACGCTCACGTCAAGCCCCCGCCACAACCGATCACCAACGAGTGCCTCTCAATGCCAAGAGCGAGCGATCCTCGTCGCCAATCACCGACCCTAAGAGAGCTTGTTGACTCAGCGCTCGCGAGAGAGTTGTCAGTCGCCGCGACCAGATGAAGCCTCACAGCTAGCGTGGGTCACAGATGCGAAGCATGCCCATCATGAACGAACTCGCCCGTTCGATACGATACCTGCTATGCAGTTGTCAACAATGGGATCGCCGATGATGGCATTGGTAGGTCTGGCTTGGCACGCAATCGACACCACCGACAGCGAGGCGTTAGCACGCACGCCAATATGCGCGCGGATCGGCCATCACTCAGGTATCGACGGCTCCGTAGCTGCTTGCGGAGGAGAACCAACTGCATCGCGCTCCTCTAGGTAACGGAAGAGACCGACCACCGATGGTTGAATAGAATCGATCAGCTCCTCGGCGAAGCCATCCTGGTTCTCCTCAAGCGCCTCGAGCCCCTCCTCGGTCCCGAACACCACAAACGGTAACATAAGGTTCACCGCCTCATCATCATCGGCCAACGTGGAGAACGCCTCTGGAAAGAGATCAGTCGCCAACAGGAAGCCAGCGCACCACTCCACCGGTGAGATCTCCTCAAGCTCCTCATCCCCGTCTACCTCCACGATAGAATCGAAGATGGGAAGAAACTCTTCCGGGCGCGTACGAATCACCTCGCGCACGACCTGGGCATGACGCGCCATGAAAGCGATCACGGTGGGATCGATCTCCTCACCTTCGCGTACGACGCCGAGGGCCAACTCGACCCACTCATCCTGCTCAACACCGACTGGAGCCACGGCCAAACCAGCGACAAAGCCGTCAAAGGCAGTCAATGTCAAGCGCTCGGGTGGCGCCTCCGGATCATCGAGAAACTCAGCCAGAGCATCTAGCTCCTCTTCGCTCAATTGGTCAGTCATCGGCTGCTCCCGTCATCCGCTCGATCATGCAATCCGCTATCACGCTAGTCGACCTATTGACACTGGCCACCGGGCTAGGCTCACCGAAATTCCATTGTCACCACACGGGTTCGACCGATAGACTGACGCCAAGGTCTCGCGACCGCGGTCGCCTTTCATTCAAGGGAGTTTCCATGCGCTTTGCAACGATCGAATTTCAGGGCCAGCCTCGAGCGGCTATCGACTTTGGAAGCCACTACCGCGTGACTCCGTTTGGTGACCTTGCTGCGGCCCTACGGGCCTTTGATGGTGATATCAGCGCATTGGCCGATGTGACCGAGTTCGAAGCCGTCGACGTCGCAGAGGCTGTCATTCGGGCAACGGTGATGACCCCGAACAAGATTATTTGCCTCGGTCTGAACTTTACAGATCATGTTGCCGAGATGCTCCATGATCGCCCAGCGTTTCCAACACTTTTTGCCAAATACCCGCTAACGCTGACTGACCCCTATGCTCCAATCGTGAAGCCAGTGATCTCTGATGCAATGGACTGGGAAGTCGAGGTCGGGGTGGTGATCGGCAAGCCGGCACGCTTTGTCACCCAGGAACGAGCCCTCGACCACGTCGCTGGGTACACCGTCGTCAATGACGTCTCCTTCCGTGACTTTCAAAATCGAACCAGCCAGTTCCTACAGGGGAAAATCTTCGAACGCACCACCCCAGTCGGACCCTGGTTGGTGACCCGTGACGAAGTCGATGATGCGAGCGACCTCGCGATGACACTGACGGTGGACGGTGAGGTGATGCAAAATGGTCGGAGTTCGCAGATGATCTTTGGGGTAGCCGAGACAATCGCCTACCTCTCGCAAATCCTTACCCTTGAGCCAGGTGACCTCGTGAGCATGGGCACGCCATCAGGTGTGGGTGCCGGACGCAACCCTCAGCGTTTTCTCGAACCAGGAGAGACGATGGAGTCGACCATCGAAGGCATCGGTGTGCTTGCGAACCGGATCGTCGCCCCTGACTCCTCGACGAGCTGACAGTCGACAATGCGATCGAGTCCAAGAACGACATCGGTCTCCTCGCCATCGACCTCGGTCAACCACATCGTCGGGTGAAGACCTCCTGAGACACTCAGCAGTCGTCCCATAAGCTGTTGCTCTCCTACCATATGTACCTCCATGCGTCGATCCAGAAAACGACGCACACTCTGTGGCTGCAACGGTTCCATAACCACCTCCCTGCTGGTCTCTCGGCAGTTCGGCCCCGCTCTTGAGTACAACCTCATGTTTATGACTTTTTTTATTGAACATTTGTTGGATGTATTCTCTCAATAGTTGGACACCGTCTGACGATAGAGGGTAACATAACTACCGTCGATTCACCGTTGCCTGGGGGTATCATGTTCAGACACAGCCGTGGTGCGATTCTGCGTTCGTTGGCTATCAGCCTTACGCTCGTCCTCGCCGTACTCGCCGTCCCAGCAAAGCCGGCGGCGACATCGACCACTCCACTCCCGGCCTCACACCTCACGAGCGCGACTACCGCTAGCGCTGGGTACCTACTCGCCGGGGCTGATGGTTCGGTCTATGGCTTTGGTGCGCAGACCTACGGATCAACCTACACCGACGGACTCACTGGTCTCGGTGGCGCCCACCCACTCGCCGCACCGATCGTCGGTATGGCCGCGACACCAAATGGCGGGGGTTACTGGATGGTTGGCAAAGATGGCGGGGTTTTTAACTTTGGAGATGCAGCGAACTATGGGTCGACCTATACCTACGGGATCACCGGTCTCGGTGGCGCCCATCCGCTGAACGCCCCCATCGTCGGTATGGCCGCGACACCAAATGGCGGGGGTTACTGGCTGGTGGCCGCCGATGGCGGGGTCTTTGACTTCGGCAATGCACACTTCTACGGGTCGACCTATACCTACGGGATCACCGGTCTCGGTGGCGCCCATCCGCTGAACGCCCCCATCGTCGGCATTGTCCCCACACCGAACGGAGGCGGCTACTGGCTAATCGCCGCCGACGGCGGGGTCTTTGACTTCGGCGATGCTGGCTTCTATGGATCGACCTATACCTATGGGATCACGGGCCTTGGTGGCGCCCACCCGTTGAACGCCCCCATCGTCGGCATGGCCGCGACACCAAATGGTGGGGGCTACTGGATGGTGGCAGCCGATGGCGGGGTCTTTGACTTCGGCGATGCTGGCTTCTATGGATCGACCTACTCCGATGGGATCACGGGCCTTGGTGGCGCCCACCCGTTGAATAAACCAATTGTGGGCATGACCGTCGCCCCTGGAGGCGGCGGGTACTGGCTCGTCGCCGCTGATGGCGGGGTCTTTAACTTTGGCTCTGCCCCGTTCTTAAACTCACTTGGTAGCC
This sequence comes from Ferrimicrobium sp., assembly GCF_027364955.1. NCBI lineage: Bacteria > Bacillati > Actinomycetota > Acidimicrobiia > Acidimicrobiales > Acidimicrobiaceae > Ferrimicrobium > Ferrimicrobium sp. The sequence goes on along the minus strand of NZ_DAHXOI010000001.1, from coordinate 343,332 downwards.
AACAGATACCAGCTCCGATTGTTGCCATGGTCATGGTTCCCGAGGAGCATGGCTACGATGTATCCAACTACAACTGTCAAGATCTTCCAAACTCGCCGCAAGGGCTCATGTTCGTAGAAACCAATGGTTATCCTTTCAGTTTCGACTATACACCACCGAACGGTGTCGGCTGTGGCACCGCAAGCAACGGAATCTCCCAAGGTCTGATGGCTGCGTTAGAGATCGCAGGCAATGCCACCCAACCTTTCCTCTTTCTCGGTGACAACCCAAATGCGAGCAACACGAACCCTGCGGTCACCAATCTCGTCCCCAGTGGGTGTGCCAGCACCCCCGACGACGTCGGCCTCACTGCCACTGGCACCACGCTTCCAGGTTGGAATACCAGTACTTGCCAATACGATGAACCGAATGCGAGCGGGGACTTTGCCACTGCACCGGTGACGACGTCGGGCTGCCAACTCTACGTAGCCGCTGGCCACTCCTGTGACACACCGGGTCCTAACTTTAACTTCGGCTGGCAGCAAGCGATCTTTGGCTACGACACTGCTACGGTCAATGCAAACGCCGCTGGCCTTCCCAACATCGTCCACAACACCTGGTGGCTTGATACGGAAACTTCAGGAAGCTGGACCAGCAACCCTCGAGGCAACTACGATGCGATCCTCGGCGCCATCGCAGCGCTCGAGTCTCTCGGCGCAGCCAATGTGGGCGTCTACTCCACAAACTACCAGTGGTCACAGATCACCGACGGCGGCATGCTTCCCTCGGGCACCTCGCTCTGGGTTCCTGATCCCGGAGCCACCCCAGCATCCGTCTGTCAAGGAGCGGCTGGATCGAGTTGGTCCGCCTTCGGAGGTGGCGTCATTCGCTACGTCCAGTACGGCACCACGAGCCAGTTTGGCGGCGCCATCGACGAGGACGCCAGCTGCTAAAGGATCTGCTCGACGAAGTGCTCTAACTGGCGCAGCGTCCGGCACTCAACCACAGCGCTACACCAGGAGGAGTAGCTCGCCACGGTCGAGTCACCCGTGTTCCAGTAACCTTTTGGCTCGGGATTCAACCAGTAGGTTGCTTTTGCCCGTTCGGCAAAGGACCGGAAATGGAGCTCCTCCGGATCGTGATAGTTTGAGCGCGCATCGCCACAGATGATCAGGGTCGTCGAAGGCGAGATAGCCGTATGGTAGCGTTCATCAAAATGTCGAAACGTTGCCCCGTAGTCTGAGTGTCCAACTAAGCCAACGACCTTGGCCGACTGGGCAACGCTACGAAGCGCTACTTCAATATCGCGGCCGCCCCCAAGGAGTTCCGTGACCTCATCCACCTCGTCGATGAAGGCAAAACTGCGCAGACGCCGCAGCTCATGCGAGAGTGCGAACAGCAGTTGCATCGTGAAGCGTGCAAAGGAGGCGACCGAGCCAGAGACATCAGCGAGCAGGACTACCTCTGGGCGCATCGGACGATCGTCACGGGTCACTGGATCGAGTGGGACACCACCGGTCGACAGTGACCGCCGGATCGTCGCTCGGAAGTCCAGTCGACCAGTGTTGTGGGCTCGATGTCGCCGCTCAAGTTTGGCGGTCAGTTTGACAGCCAGCGGGGTGACGATGCGTCGGAGCTCTCGAAGCTCCTCCCGTGAAGCATGCATAATCTCCACATCCTCGGGCAGATGAAGGCCAAGCGTGCGCGCCACCTCAGAGGCACCGCGTGCCTCAACCACACGCGCCAATACCTCGCGATCGATGGCAGACGTCAACGCCTTGAGTCGCTGTGCGACCTCAAAATCGGAGTCATCAAAGACCGATGCCGCATCGCCCTGTTGTTGGGTGGCAAGCCCCGCCAAAAGTTCAAAGCGGAGTCGGTCAATATCAAGACCCCTTGCAGTTCGATAGGCATAGTAGACACCCGAGACCGGACGATCCGGAGAAACCCCGGCGAAACGCTCCACTGCTCGACCGACTAGCTCGCCGAGCCGTTCATAGTCTTGGGCCAACAAGGCATCGCGAATAGCGTCGATCAGCTCCTCTTCATCCTCTCCATCGGCCCCAACGCGGGAGCCAGCGGAGAAGAAGACGTCGAAAAGGCGGTGAAAGATAACCAAAGAGGATTGATCCTTGATGAGCGTGGCAGCTAACGCCGCGCGGAGTACCTCTCTGTCGAGCAGGTCAACGGTGACCAAAGCAGCCGCCGCGTCGACCACCGACGATGGCCCTAGACTCACCCCTGCCGCACGAAGGGCCCCAACAAACGCAAGAAGAGTGTCGAGTAGCACGTCAGGAGGCCCGTGGCGACAGTTCCTTGAGCGCCCGCTCGATATCGGCACGATTCTTCAACAGAATGGGGAGCGTGGTGGTCAGGACATCATCATTGAGAGCATCCACCGAGAGCGCCATCAAGGATCGGCCCCAATCGAGCGTCTCGGCGATCGACGGGCTCTTCTTGAGGTCCAACGACCTGAGACGGGCCACGATGGCCACCAGACGCTCCGCTAGCTCCTCCTCGATCTCTGGTATCGCGGTACGTACGATATCGAGCTCCCGGGCTTGGCTTGGATAATCGAGATAGAGATAGAGCGCCCGCCGCTTGAGTGCCTCGGAGAGCTCTCGCATGCCGTTGGAGGTCAAGACAACGATCGGCTTTGACGTGGCGACCACCGTGCCAAGCTCCGGCACGGTCACCTGAAACTCCGCGAGGACCTCAAGCAGCAAGGCCTCTGTCTCGACTTCGAGCCGATCCACCTCGTCGATCAGCAGAATCTTCTCCGTCTCGCCCCGCAGTGCGGCCAACAGAGGCCGCTCCAACAGGAACTCCTGTGAGAAGATCGACTGCACCTCTTGGTCAGCTCTTGCCTGGAGCGCGAGCAACTGCTTGCGATAGTCCCATTCATAGAGTGCTCGAGATTCGTCGAGCCCCTCGTAACACTGCAGGCGAATCAGCTCCAACGAAAACGCCCGTGACAGTGCCTTGGCGAGTTCAGTTTTGCCAGTGCCTGCCGGGCCTTCAACCAATATAGGCTTGGCTAATTTAGTCGCCAGAAAGACGGTGGTGGCGATCTCGGTACTCGGCAGGTAACCCACCTGAGCGAGTGCGTCCGAGACCTCCTTTTGACTCTGAAGGTACAACACCCCTCCAGGCTAGTGACGAATCTGACCCTCTCCTTCTATGACGATCTTTGTCGTCGTCAGCTGCGTGATGCCCATCGGACCGCGTGCGTGAAGCTTCTGCGTGCTGATGCCAATCTCGGCCCCCATGCCGAGTTGACCCCCGTCAACAAACCGCGTTGAGGCATTGACCAAGACGCTGGCGGCATCGACCTCGCGCTCAAACCGTTGCGCATGGGCCAGGTTGGACGTGATAATCGCCTCTGAATGACCTGAACTGTACTTGCGGATGTGGTCAATGGCCTCATCAAGGCTATCGACCACACGCACCGCCAAGATCAGATCCAAGAACTCGCGAGCGTAGTCATCCTCGGTTGCGGCTACCGCACGGCGACACGCCTGGAGGGTACGCGCATCACCACGTAACTCCACCGGCGCCAGAGCCGTGTCCAGCCGACCGAGCAATGACTCGGCCACGCTGGCATGGATCAGGAGCGTCTCCATCGCGTTGCAAACACCGGGGCGCTGCATCTTGGCGTTCTCGATGATGGTGACCGCCATCGCGAGATCGGCACCCTCGTCCACGTAGACATGGCAATTGCCATCGCCATCGATGATGGTAGGCACTGTAGCCTGAGCTCGTACGGTAGCGATCAGCTCTGGACCACCTCGTGGGATGAGCACATCCATCGCCGTGCCGAGTCGCATAAAAGCAACGGCGCCTTCACGACTTGTCTCGGCTGCCAACCCCACCAGCTGTACCGGTAAACCGATCTCGGCTAATGCTTGCCTTATTGCAGCAACGATGGCTTGATTGGAGTGTCGAGCCTGCGACGAGCCACGCAACAGAATTGCGTTCCCCGCATACAGTGCCAGCGCGCTCGCATCGGAGGTCACATTGGGGCGGTTCTCGTAGATCACCCCCACGACCCCAAGAGGCACCCGGATCCTACGCACCCTGAGCCCATTGGCCAGCACCCAACCCTCAACTACCTCCCCCACTACGTCGCGTTGGCGGCTAATCGCCCGAACGGAGTCAACCATCGCTCCGACACGGGACTCGTCGAGGGTAAGGCGATCACGTTGGGCGGTGGTAAGGTTTCGAGCACCATCAAGATCGAGACGATTCGCCGTGAGGATCTTCGCACGATCAGCCTCGAGCACCTCTGCGATAGCCTCTAGCAACTGAACCCGCACCGCTCCCGAACTCGTGGCCAAAATACGCTGGGCTACCCTCGCCTCTTCGGCCATCCTCGTGAGCCCATCAGGATCCGTTACGGCTTCGTGATTTGCCTCGCTGACGGGGTTATCTTGTGTGGGCTTGTCCTGTGTGGGCTTGTCTTGGGTTACGGCATCGTGTCTCATGGCACCTCATATTGTGGGAGAAGAATGGCCTTCAATTCCCCCCAGCGTACACCGTCAGCATCACAATTTTAGACAAGAATGGCAAGATCATCTCGATGGACCACGACCCCACGAGTGCCCACAATAGCGGAGGCATCTAAACGCGTAATTCCTCGAGCGAACACTCCACCCGCTGCGGTCTCGATCTCAACCGTTGCCCCCGCCATGAAGCGACCGTGCACCTGGCGGATCCCCACAGCCAACAACGAGGCTGAGCTCGAACAGAGCGCCGCTCTCGCTCCCTCATCGACAACCAGTGAACCCTCTGGGTCGGTCGCGTACGCGATCCAGAGGCGTCGAGCAGGCTCACGTACTCCAAGGGAGGGGATCAAGGTCGATGGAGCGGGACGCGCCTGTACTGCGGCGACGATGACCCCTTCCGTCTGCGCCGACGCGATCAAACAGTCCACGCCAGATCGAGCCGCGATATTGGCGGCAGCTAACTTCGACGACATCCCACCGCTTCCTCGCCCTGAGATCGAACCCTGCGCGTGCACAGTATCGAAGGCATCAAGCTCGAGACGTTCAATCAGGCGTGCCCCACTCACTCGCCGAGGATCGGCGTCATAGACGCCTGGCAGATCCGTCAGCAGGAGTAACAGATCAGCATGGACAAGGTGAGAGACCAGGGCTGCCAGCCGGTCATTGTCACCAAAGCGGATCTCCTCATTCGCAACGGCATCATTTTCGTTGATCACCGGCACGACACGCATCCGCAGCAACTCCTCTAGGGTGGCTCGCGCGTGCAGATACTGACGGCGATCACCAAAATCCTGCGGAGCCAGCAACATCTGGCCGATCTCCATCCCGTAAGCTCGAAAGCGTTGCGCCAGTTGTGCGAGCAGCTCCACTTGGCCGACGGCACTGATCGCCTGCAAGACAGCCGCCTCCGATGGCCGAGCGATGCCCAGACGCCGTACACCGAGTGCAATCGCACCCGAGACTACCAGCACGACCTCGACACCGCTCCGACGAACCTCGTCGATACCCTGCACTAACCCGGCGGCAACCTCGGTGCGGAACTCGCCTGTATCCGAGGTCAAAGAGGTCGTCCCGACCTTCACAACCAGACGAGCGATGCCCATCAGTCCTCCTCGAAGGTGAACTCGAAACTCCCTATCTTCACAAGGTCGCCTTCACGGCAGCCCAACCGTCGCAACATGCGAAACACTCCCATGCGTTCCAAGCGCGTATGAACGATCGCAAGTGCATCGGCCTGCCCGAGATCACTCAGACCAACTGCATGGAGCGCATCCCTACCGTCCACCATGAAGGCCGCATCTCCCGTACGCGTCACCCGTACCTCGAAGTTCGGCCGGGGCCGATAGACCATCCTCTCCACCGTCGCCGGTCCGCCAGCCTTCGAATCGGCCACCACCTTGGCAAATCCATAGATCACACTCGCCATGCCACGTCGGTCCACATTGGAGACAACCCCGACCAATGGCATAGAAAATTGTTCAGCAACACGGCTCATCCGTCGTTGTGCCTCCTCCTCATCATCGACAAGATCGAGTCGCGTTCCAACAAGCACGCGAGGCCGGTCACCGAGGGATTCGAGATAATTGGTAAGTTCATGCAGCAATTGCGCAACGCACTCCTCCATCGCACGCTCATCCAGATCGGCTGGGACGACAAGAGCCAGCGCCACCGCCCGTTCCACATGCCGCAAAAAGGCATGCCCCAATCCGCGACCCTCGCTCGCACCCTCGATCAACCCTGGGATGTCAGCAACGATATACTCTGTTGCGTCAGCGGGACGTACGACGCCGAGGTTAGGGATGAGCGTGGTGAAGGCATAGTCGGCAATCTTGGGACGCGCACGGGAAATGTTGGCAATCAGCGAAGACTTTCCCACATTTGGCTCCCCAATCAAACAGACATCGGCTTTGAGTTTGAGCTCGAGATTAAACCAGAACTCCTCACCCACCTCACCCTGCTCAGCAAAGCCAGGAGCCCGCCGACGGTTGGAGAGGAATCGAGCATTACCAGCACCCCCTCGACCACCACGGGCAATGACAAATGCTGCCCCAGTCTCAGCAAGGTCGGCGACGAGCGTACCATCGAAGTCACGTACTACGGTGCCGAGAGGTACCCCAACCACCTGATCACGACCACCAGCACCATGCATCTTTTTCCCTTGGCCGTGAGCGCCATCGCCCGCGCGACGGAAAGGCTGGTCACGAAAGACAATTAACGACGCGAGCTGAGGGTCGACCTTCAGGATCACATCGCCACCCTTACCACCATCCCCACCATCAGGTCCGCCACGATCCACGTGCGCCTCGCGTCGGAATGAGACAGCCCCAGCTCCTCCGTTACCCCCCTTGACATGGACCTGCGCAGCATCTACGAACTCCGCCATCCTCACCTCGCTTACACCAATGAAGGCGGGGTCCATGACCCCGCCTTCTAGAATTCACTCACACCATCGTTGGCCCAAACAGTGCCGCTCGCGCTCACCCAAAAGAGCTGCCCTACCGGCATCCCAGACCCAATAAACATTTGTCCGTCTTCGTCTTGGGTTCGACACCAGTGACTCCATCAGTAGGGAATCTATCACCAGCGACTCCATCAAGCCCGGCTTGCCTGCGTCTATCTTGGCCACATCGCTGTTGCGCTGGAGCCATCGCCCCTAATGTCCCAGGGCTCTTAGTCGCGACAAACACTGCGTACTCGAAACTATCCGGCCCGCCGAGGACGTGGTCATAAAACGGCTAGTTGAGGGGATCCTCGATCGGCACCACTGAGACGACCTTACGACCCCGATGCTGCCCATACACCACTTGACCAAACTCCTTGGCAAACAGGGTATCATCGCTACCACGCCCTACATGGTCACCTGGGTAAAACTTCGTACCACGTTGGCGAACAAGAATCGATCCTGCCTGCACCGTTTGACCACCGTAGACCTTGATCCCTAATCGTTGGGCATTAGAGTCACGGCCGTTCTTAGTGGAACCACCACCCTTAGTCTTTGACATTATCTCCTCATTCTTTTTGTACTCACGCCTTTGTCGCTCACCTCAGAACCTGTGCAGAGTGGCGACTGGACATACTTCGGAGCCACGACAGCACCTCAGAGCAATTACTCCTCTGCAGTCGCTCAACCGAGCCGCGAGAGCTACTCGGCGACGATCGAGGTAATCCGCACTCGAGTGTACTTCTGGCGGTGACCAAAGTGCTTACGCTCGTTCGCCTTGGACTTGTAACGGAAACCAATGACCTTGGTCCCCTTTACCTCCTCGACTACCTCGCCGACTACCGATACACCGGCAAGTTCATCGGCACGAGCGAGCACTCGCTCATCGTCGACGAACAGTACTGGGCGCAGCGAGACTTCATCTCCGGCGGGGACGTCAAGACGCTCCACGAGAACCGTCCGACCCTCAAAAACCTTGGCTTGCTTTGAGCCTACATCAACAACTGCATACATATCGCTACTAGTATACGTCCTACTGGGTGATCATCGGGTCGATGACGTAGCCACTTCCGCCACAACTGGGGCAGACTTCCGAGAGCGCCTCAACAAGTCCTTCAGCGATGCGGTGCCGAGTCATCTGCACCAGGCCCAACTGCGACATCTCATACACATGGGTCTTGGTCTTATCGCGGGTAAGTGCGGCACGAAAAGCGCGCATGACATCCTCTCGATTCTGGGCCTCGATCATATCAACGAAGTCGATGACGATGATACCACCGATATCGCGAAGCCTCAGCTGACGCGCAATCTCCTCCACTGCTTCCAGGTTGTTCTTATGGATCGTCTCCTCGAGCGAAACGGTACCAACGTTGCGAGAGGTATTCACGTCGATAACCGTCAACGCCTCCGTTCGGTCGATCACAATCGACCCACCAGAGGGGAGCCAGACCTTGTGTTCAAGAACCTTCTGCAACTGCTCCCGAACATGAAATTGATCAAAAATCGCCAACTTCTCCGTGGCAGAGTCAAAGTACTCAACCCGATCAGCCAACTCTGGAGAAATCGCTGCGACATATCCAGCGATCTCCTGGTAGAGGGCAAGGTCATCGATAGTGACCCCACGGAACTCCCGGTTGAACTCCTCTCGGATCACCCGTACTGCCGAAGGTGGTTCACGGTAGAGAAGAGCGGGAGCATGTGCCGATTTGGTCATCTCCTCGATCTTCCTCCACGACTCCATCAAACTATCGACATCGCGCTTGAGCTCTTCCTTCGTGGATCCCTCAGCAGCCGTGCGCAGGATGACTCCAAAACCCTCAGGAGCAACATCATCGAGAATCCGACGGAGACGACGACGCTCATCATCAGGCAGCCGTTTAGAGATCCCAAAACTCCCGCCGCCTGGCAACAGGACGGCGAACCGTCCAGGTAACGAGACCTCCTGGGTCAGGCGCGCGCCTTTCTGAGCGATCGGATTCTTAACGACCTGACAGATCACCACCTGCTTTGGTCGCAGCAGTTGCTCGATCCGGACGTTGCGATCGAATGATTCGAGATCTTCGCGATCATAACGAACGTCACCACGATAGAGGACCGCATTCTTATTGGTACCAATGTCAACAAAGGCAGCCTCCATGCCAGGAAGCACGTTCGCCACTCGCCCAAGATAGATATTCCCACTGATATTGGACTGCGAGTCAGAGGCCCGAGACACAAAATGTTGAATAAGGGTTCGACCCTCGAGGATAGCTACCTGGGTAACATCTCCAGCGACATGAACCACCATCTGATACCGGCCGACCGGACGTCCATGTCGCTCGCGTGGTGCCCGCTGAGCAAACCGGCGTTTGATCTTCGCTCCTGCGTCAATTGTCTCCGCTACTTGACCTTGGATCTCCATCTCGACTGGCGCTTGAGCCTTCGTGGGACGCCGCCTCGACTGGGTTCGACGCGGAGGGTTGGTCGCCGTCGCATCCCCTGGCTGACGAGTTCGCGAACTTGCGCGCCGACCTGTCGAACGTTGGCTCTGAGCTGGCTTACTCTCGCTCGCCACTCCATCGGTACCGGACCCTACCGGGTTCGTTTCTTCCATTCAAAAACCTTTCAAAATTACTCATGCGAGCACTGCGGCACCCATCAAACGTTGGACGATGCCGGGAGTAACAACGCCGCACGGTAACGCACGCATGATTTAAAGCAGAATGAGCAGTGCCCCTATCCCGGCGGCATCTAACTCCGTCGAGGAGCGATAGTCGGTCTGTGACAATCAACTCAGTGGGCACGTACTGCAACATCTCACTCGCTAGTGTAGTAGCCCACTCAGAGGCGTCGATCGAAAGCCGACACCCCAATCGAAGGCGGCTATCCGTTCTTCTTCTTGGGTGGCGTCGTCACCGTGCCGGAGGTACCCGTGCCAGTCGTTCCTGCCTTGGAACTGCTCGTCGATTTGGCCGTTGTTGTCTGGTGATGCACGGGTGCATTCAATGCAACCGTAGAGCCAGCGGCGAGGTGCTTGAGGCCATAGGTCGGAGCTGCAACCGGATGATCCTTCAAGTACTGAAAGATCTGACGGACGACCGGCGCAGAGCCCGTGTCGCCGAAGCCGCCCTCCTTGATCACGACGACAACCACGTATTTGGGGTTCGGTTCGGGACCAAAGGCAACAAACCAGGCGTTGGGAACCTCTCCATGGACCGAGGCGGTGCCGGTCTTGCCAGCTAAGGTGTAGCTACTCTCTGGCCAGCCCAGGAAGATGCCATGAGCCGTTCCTAACGGGTTGGAGATAACTCCCTCGAAACCAGCAAGAATGGCCGCACGGACCGACGGGCTCAAAGGAACGTGTGCCGCCACCTTGGGAGCGAATCGCTTGACGAGGTTGCCGTTTCCGTTGACGATGCCTTCAGCGATCCTCGGCACATACCGGGTCCCACCATTGGCAAAAGTGGCATACGCGTTAGCCATCTGTAAAGGGGTGATCTCCGTCAAACCTTGGCCAAAGGACATCTCAAGTTGATCAGCCACATACCAAGTATCGTAGGGATACGCCTGAGGGTAGAGTCGGTGCAACTTCTTCCGAAGGGCCGGAGAATCGACCATTCCAGCCGCCTCACCCGGCAACGCAATGCCCGTTGGCGATCCCCAGCCGTATTTGGCGGCCATGTTTTGGATAGGCGTGGCGCCGAACTTGGACTGTTCGGTATAGAAACGATAACCCAGTGTATAGAAGAACACGTCATCGGAGGCACTGATCGCCGTGCTGATATCGATCGGGCCGAGGGTTTCACCGCCCGAGTTGTGCAGACTACAGAACGAGCCCGTACAGTTCGGTATCACAAAATGACCCGTATCATCGATAATGGTGGTAGGTGTCAACAAACCATCTTGGAGCGCAGCCGAGGAGGTCGCCAGCTTGAAGGTTGAACCCGGGGTGTAGACACCCGAGATCGCCCGATTCAATAACGGGTCACGTGAACTCGGTGCTGTGAGCTTGGCATAGTTGGCATAGGAGATCCCACCAACCCACTGGCTCGGCTGATAGGTCGGATACGAGGCCATCGCGAGCACCGATCCATCGTTCACATTCTCCACCACCGCGGCACCGGTAACATCGTTGGAGTAGCGACCAAAATAACTGTTGTAGCTCCCCTGGAGTTGATTGACCCGCTGCGCTAAAAGCTTATCGACATACTGCTGCAATGGGAGGGAGATGGTCAACTGAAGATCTCCACCCGGCTTCGCACGAGTTCGTGACGCAACCCCTACCTCCTGGCCATAGGAGTTGACGATGAGTTTCTCCTGGCCCGGGGTACCATGCAGGTACTTCTGATAACTCTCCTCGACGCCGGAGAGCCCGATCTGGTCACCAGGTGCATACCCCTTCGATGCGAGCTTTGCCAACTGTTGGGGGCTGATCGATCCCACATAGCCAAGCACATGCGCAGCTGTAGACCCATAGGGGTAGGTGCGCTGGGTCTCGAAGTTGGTGGTCACCCCCGGAAACTCGCTGCTGTGCTCGGCTACATAGAGTGCGGTAGCCTGGGAAATATTTGACCCAATCGGCGTCGGTACATAGGTCGAGTACTGCGAATTACGCAAGTCAGCGGCGACTTGGGTAACAGGGATCCCCAGCAACTTCGCCACCCTACCCTCCACCTTTGGGTGCAGCGATGCTTCATACTGCGACAACCCGAGGACATCAACCACGCGATTGCCCGCCAACACATTCTGTTCACGTGAAAGAATCAGGCCGCGAGGCGCTGGAACCGCTACGGTCCGAGTCGAGTTCTGGGCGGCCGCCTGCTGAAATGAGGGTGCCTCAAGCACCTGCAGTGCATAGAGACGAGCGACAAGACCGCCAAGGAGCGCCAATCCAGTCAGCCCGAGCAGACGAGCTCGGAAACTCAACGAGACTTTCTTTGATCCTTGGGGCACGACTACCTCCGTTCGAGCATCGGGGTCCGTTCCTGCGCTCCAAAGACCAACCGGCAAAGACCAAGCGCCACAACTGCGAGAACAAGATTGATTCCGCCCACGATGATCAACTCGTCGAGTGTTCTCGCCCGCAACGGATTGCCTAGGCCAAGCAGGTAGAGGACTAGGGAACTCAACCCCTCGCCAACGACGCTAGTAGCCCCAACTATGAGAATTTTGAGAGCAAGAGGACTTCCGGAATCCAGCCGTTCGATCTCACCAGCAAGATACCCCACCACACAAAGCACCAACGCTGAGATACCAAATGGAGTGGTGAGGAAGGAGTCGACCAACAGTCCAGCGAAGAATCCGGTCAGTGCTCCGATCTCTCTGCCCCGGTACACCCCCACGGCTGCAACCATGAGCATCACAAAATCCGGGTGTACCCCTAAAATGGTGAGGCCACCCGCCCCTGAACGCTGTATGACCACCGCCGTGAAGATCAACAGCGGCAACCCAAGCGCCCGTACCCACCTCACGAGCCAACTCCCGGGGTCCACTTCAACACCGCAACATACTGAAGAGCGGCATAGTCCACCAAAGGAACCGCGCGGATACTTTCTTGGAGGTCACCCGAGGGATTCGAAACCTGGGTGACGCGAACCGCTGGGATCCCGGGTGGGAACAACTCGCCCTGCAGGCCAGAGGTTACCAACACCGCACCACGCCGGATATGGGTACCAGGCACCACCAAGTTGATCGTCAACGACTCTCCAGTACCTTGACCAACCGCGGCACCCACCTGGCCCGACTTGGGGATCCGAACGCCTACCGTTGAAGTTGGGTCCGTGACCATCAACACCGTCGCAGTCGAAGGCGTCGTCTGCACCACCCGTCCTGCCAATCCAGCACCGCCCACCACTGGATTGCCTACCACGACGCCGTTCGCGCTACCACGGTCAATCACAAAGGTGAGCTGCAAGTTACTAGGGGTCATCTGGATGACCTCCGCGGGAATGGAGGCAAGGGTCGTAGCAAACGGCAATCTGGTCACCCGACTCAACTGCGTCAACGCGTGCAACGCTCCAAGATCCTCAAAATGCGAGCGCTCTATCGCCCCAAGCTTTGACTTGAGTTGGGCGATCTCACGCTGGTCCGAAGGGTAGTTCGCTATTCCGTGGTAGGCGTTCGCGAGCGGCCGAAAGACTGTGTCGATGGCCGACTTCGTCGGGTTCACCACATCAGCGACCACAACCTTGAGTGATCCAAAATGCATACGGGAAGCGTTAAAGTTGATCGTGATGAGCGAGACCGATAGCAGAATCAGAACAGCAAGTGTTGCCCTAGGTCGCTCAAGTAATCGTGACAAGTCGTTGGGAGACCTAACGTGACGAGGTAATCAAGACCTGTTTGAGCGCCTCAAACTCCTCCAGGCACTGGCCCGATCCAAGAGCAACGCACTGGAGTGGATTCTTTGCCACAACGATGGGCATACCCGTCTCCTCGTGGAGTCGTCGATCGAGTCCAGCCAATAACGCGCCACCACCGGTCAGCACAATGCCCTGGTCCATGATATCAGCGGCCAATTCAGGCGGCGTATTGTCGAGTGTGACCTTAACGGCATCGACGATCGCGTTGATCGGCTCAGAGATAGCTGCGCGGATCTCCTCAGTCGTTACCGAGATCGTCTTTGGCAAGCCCGTCACCAGATCACGACCCTTGATTTCAGCGCGCAACTCCTCCTCAAGTGGGTAGGCCGAAGCAAGTGTCATCTTGATCGATTCAGAGGTCCGCTCACCAAGCGCGACCGAGTACTGCTTCTTGATGTAGGCGATAATCGCCTCATCCATCTCATCGCCACCGACGCGGATAGAGCGGGAGGTAACAATCCCGCCGAGCGAGATCACAGCGACCTCAGTGGTACCACCGCCGATATCGACAACCATATTGCCAGCCGGCTCATGCACGGGCAACCCAGCCCCAATCGCCGCGGCCATCGGCTCCTCGATGATGTAGGCAGGTTTTCTTGCCCCCGCGTACTCAGCGGCCTCTTGGACCGCGCGACGCTCGACACCAGTGATGCCGCTCGGAACGCAGATGACCATACGCGGCTTACCCATCTTCGACTGGTTGACCTTGTGGATGAAGTAGCGAAGCATCTTCTCGCAGATCTCAAAGTCAGCGATCACGCCATCCTTGAGTGGCCGAATCGCCTGGATATTCGATGGGGTGCGTCCAATCATCCGCTTGGCCTCAGCACCAACCGCTAGTGGGCGACCATCCCTCACGTTGATGGCAACCACCGATGGCTCGTTAAGTACGATACCCTTACCGCGTACGTACACCAACGTGTTGGCGGTACCGAGATCGACGGCGATGTCTCTACCGAAAAGACCGCTGCTACTCTTTGCCATTTGACCTCCTAAAGATGGCGTCTCGCCTACGTGAGGCGAAACTCTGGGAAAAATAAACTGATTTCGCGTTCTGCTGCCGCGGGTGAGTCCGAACCGTGGATCAAGTTCTCATCCATGAGCATAGCAAGATCACCACGGATTGTGCCCGGCGCTGCCTGAGCCGAGTTCGTCGCTCCCATCATCGTTCTCACCATCTCCACAACTTGCGGGGGGCCTTCAACGATGCCTACGACAACTGGTCCTCTCGTGAGGAAAGCGATGAGATCCTGATAAAACGGCTTCTCGCTGTGCTCGGCATAGTGTTGGGCGACCAGTGAATTTGCCAATTGTCGCAGTTCAAGAGCGAGAAAGCGCAGCCCACGGCGCTCAAACCGACCGACGATCTCACCGATCAATCCGCGCTCAACAGCGTCTGGTTTTAGGATGATAAGGGTAGTAGCCATACGAATGGTACAGGCTACCGGCTCACGACTCATCACGCAGCAGCTTGGGAACATCTTTACACAAAACGGTACCACAGGCACAGTGCGAACCGGTGATCAGCACCAATCCGACCTCGAGTGAACTGAGCAATGCTCCCACCGACCGGAGTTCAGCGGACCAATCGAGAATGCGCGCATCCGGATACACCTTCTCGGCGGCGGCACGCAAGATGGTAGGCGCAACCCCGCAATCGAGTAAGCCAAGAGCAACGACACCTGGAAGCGCCAACGCCGTCAAGAACTCATACGGATCCCGCCCATGGCTCATGCCAAAGACAATCCCAATGGGATGCTCTCGGCCAAAAGCCTCAAGTAACGTCGTCCCGAGGACCGCAGCCGCCTCACGGTTATGCGCAGTGTCTACCACGACAATCGGATCACCACGCAGGACCTCAAAACACCCCGGTAGGTGTAGACGAGCGAGACCGCTCTCGATCCGCTCACTAGTAAGACGGCGACCAAGAAGCGCCTCAACGGCATGAACGGCTAGCATGACATTCCAGGAAGCGGCCTCGCCAAAGAGTGGAACAAAAAAGGATCGGTCTCCTAATGGTGAGTGCTCAAGAAGCTCCTGCCCACCCACCCCAGGAAAGCGTTCGACCTCGAGCTCATCCATCCAGATTGTAGGGTTCAGAGAGAGTCGATCCATGGCCAAGGCTCGCAACTCGTCGTCGAGCGGCCCCAGGCATACCGTCGCCCCGTCGTGGACTATCCCCAGCTTGTGTTCGAGCACGTCACCAAGTGTCGGACCGAGCTCCGCTAGATGATCGTGTCCAATCGAGGTGATGACCGCTACCTCGGCATCGATAATATTGGTTGCGTCGTCACGGCCACCAAGTCCCGTCTCGATCACTGCGATCTCACAACCTTCGAGTGAAAACACCGAAAGTGCCGCAACAAAGAGTGCTTCAAAGTGCGTCAAGGGGGGCACCAACTGTTGTTCGGTCATCGCCGCCAACTGGCTCAACTCCTGTTCAAGGCGCTCACTCTCCACTGGAACGGCATCAACCATCACTCGCTCTTCGAGACGACAAAGATGTGGGGAACGAAAAAGTCCCACGCGAAATCCCATATCCCCCAACAGCACCGCCCCTGCTGCAGCGACGCTACCTTTACCGTTGGTACCAGCGACATGGATAAACCTGAGGCCGGAACTGATGCCTCCCAGCACCGATGCCGCCGCCCGAACACGATCGAGCGGTGACACCGTCACCGAACGATCGGCCTCAAAGTTCGGGAGACTCTCCAACCATTCGATACCCCGCAACTAGGAGGCTTGCCTGGTTGATGACCCATTCTGATCAGGCGCGGCCGGAATGAGCGTTGGTGCAACGTGCTCAAGCACCACCTGTTCATCGACTACGCATTTGGTGACATCATCGCGCGATGGCACCTCGTACATCACGTCGAGCAGGACCTCCTCGAGAATAGCTTTGAGGCCACGGGCCCCGGTCCCTCGCAACATCGCCTGATCTGCGATGGCGTCCAGAGCACCATCGGTGATCTCTAACTCAACCCCGTCGAGTTCAAGCACCTTCTTGTACTGTTTGACCAGCGCGTTCTTGGGTTCAGTAAGAATCTCAATCAGTGCCGGTCGGTCGAGGTTATCGATAGTACCGATGATGGGCAGCCGTCCAATGAACTCCGGAAGCAGGCCGAACTTCAACAGATCCTCAGGCTGCACTTCACCGAGGACCTCAATCTCCCTCTTGGCGTGGGTCATGGTTCCAGAGAAGCCGATGCCACGTCGCCCAAGGCGACTTGCCACGATCTCTTCAAGACCAACGAAGGCACCACCACAGATGAAAAGTACATTGGTGGTGTCGATCTGAATGAACTCTTGATGTGGATGTTTCCTGCCACCCTGGGGAGGCACGGAGGCAACGGTACCCTCAAGTATCTTCAAAAGGGCCTGTTGAACTCCTTCTCCGGAGACATCACGAGTGATCGATGGGTTCTCACTCTTGCGCGCTATCTTGTCAATCTCATCGATGTAGATGATCCCCATCTCCGCACGCTTCACATCAAAATCTGCAGCTTGGATGAGTTTGAGGAGAATGTTCTCCACATCCTCGCCGACATAGCCTGCTTCGGTCAGTGCGGTAGCATCAGCGATGGCGAAGGGCACGTTCAGCATTCGAGCGAGTGTCTGCGCAAGCAGGGTCTTGCCACAGCCAGTTGGACCGAGCAACAGCACGTTGGATTTAGCGAGTTCCACGTCATCTTTGATGCCGCTACGAATGCGCTTGTAGTGGTTGTAGACCGCCACCGAAAGAATCTTCTTCGCGCCCTCCTGGCCGATCACATAGCCATTGAGGAACTCCATGATCTCCTTGGGCTTAGGAAGTTTGTCATCACCTTGGGGCTCCGGTTTGGCGCCCAATTCCTCAGAGATGATGTCGTTGCACAGCTCGATGCACTTGTCACAGATGTAAACGCCTGGCCCTGCTATCAGCTTCCGTACCTGTTTCTGCGACATTCCGCAGAAACTGCACTTCACCATCTCTTGGCCTTCACCAATCTTCGCCATGGCCAACCCTCTCCTTAGTCCTTACCTAACCATATCGCAATCGCCGCAACGATCGCCGTGTTTGGGTAAGACTTCCTATTTCCCAATAGAATCTCGTGAGGAGAACACCTCATCGATGACCCCATACTCCAGTGCCTGCTCCGCTTCGAGAATAAAATCTCTATCGGTATCATGGGCAATCTTCTCAACTGTTTGACCAGTGGAATCCGAAAGCATCTGGTTCAGCAAATCACGCATCCGCAGAATCTCTTTGGCCTGAAGCTCAATGTCGGTTGCCTGGCCACCAACACCGCCGTAGGGTTGATGCAGGAGGATCCGAGCATGCGGAAGTGCATAGCGCTTGCCTTTCGCGCCTGCAGAAAGGACCACCGCAGCCGCTGACGCAGCCTGACCAAAGCAGAGAGTGGACACGTCTGGACGAATATAGCGCATCGTATCGTAGATCGCAAACAAGCCGGTAATTTCTCCACCCGGGGAGTTGATGTACAGGTTGATATCTCGGTCAGGATCTTCATACTCGAGGTACAGCAACTGCGAGCAGACCAGGTTGGCAACAGCATCGTCAATCGGTGTCCCCAAGACGATAATCCGCTCCCGAAGGAGTCGGGAGTAAAGATCGTAGGCTCGCTCACCCCTTGAAGATGTCTCAATCACGGTAGGAACCAAATAGTTATACGCTTGCATGCAACCTCTCGATCTCCATTAACTGCCCTTTGGTTCGCACCACGAGGAGCAGTTCTTCCATTCTAATGGTGCCGTGGTGTTTATTCCTCTGAAGAGCCAACAGGTTCAGCGAGCTCCTCTGCCCCAGCGTCATTTCCCGCCTCAAGGAGCTGATCCAACCCAAGCTGGGACAATGTCACCGGGTTGCCATCGCTGTCCTTGATGCTCACGATATTGGCCAGTCGCCGGTAAGCCTTCTGTTTGATAAGCGACGTACGGACCTGAAACTCCTGCAGCGGAGAGATGCCACCACGCCGAGGCTCCAGTGCTCCCGAGGTATTGAGTTTCTCGATCTCCTCCTCCAACTCTTGGGTATCGACGCTGACCGCCTCATCGACGGCTATCGCCCTCAACGCGAGGTCCCAAAGAACTGATTGGGCAGCCTTCGAACTGAGTTGTCCAGCTAGGGCGTTTTCGTCCTGTTGGCTCATCTCTAGGTAACGTCGCAAGGAGATCCCAGAGCCGTCGAGGGCATGCCCAAACTCATGCAACTCCTGCTGGTAGGCAGAGTTGAGGAGCACCTCTGGAATGGTCTTAGGCTCGGTCAACTCGAGCACCTTCTGATAGAGCTGTTGCTCGAAGAGCGAACGAGCCTCTGCGATACGCCGCGACGCCATACTCGTGCGCACATCCTCGCGCAGCTCATCAACCGTGGTGAACTCCGAAACCTGGGCAACAAAATCAGCGTCGAGATCAGGTAGTACCAGCTCGCGAATAGCGAGCACCTCAAGGATCGTCTTCTGTGTCTGGGCTTCGTTATCGGTATCGCCATCGACCGGCGCTGGAACCGCTACCTTATCGCCAACACTGGCACCGAGGAGCGCTGCCTCAAACTCAGGAGCAACCTCGCCCTTTCCGAGACGAGCAGTGAGGTACGGTGTCACCACATCCTCGGTGTCACCCTCAACGGTAATCACATTGAAGGTCACTTGGTCGCCTTCTGCCACTGGACGATCCACCTCTTGGAGGGTGGCCATCTGCTCGCGAATGCTGTCGATGACCGCATCGACGTCGGCCTCAGTCAGCTCGACCCGCGGCAGCTCGATCTCGATTGAGCCGATACCCTCTACGCGCACCACCGGTCGTAGCGCGACGTCAAGCTCCACCTTCACATCGCCCTCTTGGGCCCCATCGACGATTCGGAGGCTGGGCGACTCGATAACGTCGAGACCATTGTCAACAATGACCTCCTCGTAGCTCTCCTGTACCGCATCCTCGACCGCTTCGCGGCGAACGGCCTCTTGACCCAGTCGTGCCACGAGCACCGAAGCAGGAACGTGACCCTTCCTAAAGCCAGGGATCCTGACCTGGGAGCGAAGTTTTCGCACCGCCTGATCAAGGTACGGTCGTAACTCCTCGTCGCGGAGTTCGATCGTCACAACAGCAGAATTGGACTCTTGATGAAGTTCAGCAGATGAGCGCATAGCAACCAAAGCATACAAGGTCTACGCGCGAGGTCATGAAGATCCTAACGAAGTCGCCCCAACAAGCGACGAAGTTCCTCAAGCGAAGTACCCTCTTCCATCGCCAATTCTGGATTCTCGATGCAGTACACGAGGTGTGCCGTCAAGTAGTTGATAGCAGCCCGATCCAGTGCCTTAGCCACCGCAGCAAACTGCATTGAGAGCTCCTTGCAATCACGCCCCTCGGCAACCATGCGACGAATCCCTCGCACCTGTCCCTCGATCCTCGAGAGTCGGCGATCGAGATCCGCCTCCTCCTGGTGTAGATCGGTTTGACCTTGCTCGGGGGTCATGGTTCGCCCAGACCTCTCTGATGTGCCTCGACCATCGAACTCACCTTCTCCTCATAGAAGCCGTCAGGACAAACCAATCGGCTCTTACCACGCGACACAGCTTGCGACAACTCCCTGGTTATCAAGTGTAGCGTCGGTTAACAACAATACCATAGGGGGTTATCGATAGGCCAGGCTACCACAACCTTTGCGGGTAGCCAATGGTGACCCACAACGCTCGCACCCAAGGAGCGATCGCCTACGCAAAGGAGCCAACATCACTCATGGGCAAGACTGTCGCAACGAGTCGGGCGCCGTCCACGACCACCCCACCATCGATCAGGCCCGACTCAATGACCGCTTGGGCGACGGGTCTTCATGGCAGTACCATCGACGAGAAGTGGAGCGGGTGACGGGAATCGAACCCGCATGGCCAGCTTGGAAGGCTGGAGCTCTACCATTGAGCTACACCCGCGTTGGAACACGACAATGCGCCGTCGGGAAGGCGGGATTTGAACCCGCGGCCCCCTGCTCCCAAAGCAGGTGCGCTACCAAGCTGCGCCACTTCCCGCAAGGGCAGAGTTTAGCTGATTATTCTCCCAGTGCCTCTAAATTCGCGCGTCGTCGATAACGGAACCAGACAAAACCCACGACCAGTACCACTAGCAACGCACCGAGCACGTAGCCCAAGTCCTGGATCACCTTGACCAACACCGTGTAGTTCGCACCCAGCCAATACCCCGCCAGCGTCAATAACGCCACGAAGGGGATACTCCCGATCAACGTATAGAGCGAAAACTTGCTTACTGGCATCTCTGCAACACCGGCTGGAAGACTAATGACCGACCGAACCACCGGCAACAACCGGGAGATGATCACCGCCGCCTCACCGTGACGCTGAAACCACCGCTCCGCTCTATCGAGGTCCCGCGGCTTGACAAAGATGAAACGTCCAAAGCGTTCGACTAGCGATCTTCCACCCGTCCGGCCGATTGCCCAAAGAATGACACTGCCGATGAGGTTACCCAGGATTCCTACCAAGATCGCGCCGATGAGACTCAGTTTGCCGGAGGCGGCCAGTACGCCAGCGAGCGTCATAACCAGTTCCGAGGGGACGGGGATCAGCGCTGACTCCAAGGTCATCAACACCAAGATAGCGAGCAATCCATACGTCACTACGTACGTGTCAATAAAGGAGTTCATCGTCCCAATGTTACCTACGTGCGACGGGGCATATCACAATCTCCAGGAATTCTTACCACGACTCCAAGCAGGCTCCCAGCCCAATGCAGCTGCCGCACGAGGCACCTAACCTCTCGGATGATGACAGAGGATCGGCCGACGGATCTTCGATGCTGGTAGCCTGGACCCATGGGGCTACCACTACCTTGCTCGTTGACGCCTACCAAGGTCACTGCCTTCAAGGATTGCGCCTATGCTTTTCGGCTCTCTATCATCGATAAGATACCCCAACCGCTCTCTATTTGGACCGTCAAAGGCGTCCTCGCTCACCGGGCACTCGAACGCTTCTACTTCTCGCTACCAGCTACCGAGCGCACCCCACTACAGGCACGCGCGATCGTGCAGGACGAGCTGGCCAGTAGCCGCAAGACCGGGTACTCCGCAACCTTCCTAGAAGAGCTCCCCGAAGCGGCACAAGTCCGCCTCGGCCAAGAGGTGGAACAACTGGTCCTCAACATCTTCACGCTTGAGGATCCCACCACTACCAACGTTCTCGGTACCGAGATCATGTTCGAATCATCGCTTGGTGATGTCCTCGCTCGCGGCGTGATCGATCGTCTCGACCGTGACGCCAACGGAGACCTCATTGTCGTCGATTACAAGACCGGTCGCCCACCCTCGCACACGCACGAGCAGGATAAGCTCGCTGGCGTTCTGTTCTATGCGCTTCTCGTTGAACGGGTCCTTGGAGTAAGGCCAAAGAGCGTCAAGCTGATGTATCTTCGAGATCGCATGGTCATCGAGGCTGAGGCGTCACCTCACCGGCTTCATGCCGTCGAGGGCAAGACGGCCGCGATCTGGTCAGCGGTTCGCATGGCCTGCGAGACCGGGAACTTCCGCCCACGACCATCGAGGCTTTGCCATTTTTGCGCCTACCAATGTCAGTGCCCTTCCTTTACCGCACCCAATGTACAACGACAGCCAACTGATCCAAGGGTGCCAAAGGTTTGAAACAGCTGGATCGCTTTGATGCCGCTGCTGATCGCCTCTTCCAACCGTTACGGGGGCAGAAACACCTGGACCGCCTCTTCTATACACTTTCAGCACTCGCCGACCACTCGCTACTATGGGAACTTTTCGCGGCATTCCTTGCCATCTCTCCACGAAGACGCGGGAGGGCTCTGCGTGCTGGGGCAGCATTGGGTGTAGAGTCGCTGTTGATCAACGTGATCGTCAAGTCTTTTTTCTCCCGGGAACGTCCGATCGACAACACCTACGAACACCCCCACCATCTCCGATATCCGCTAACGTCAAGCTTCCCAAGTGGTCACGCAACTGCGGCCTTTGCCGCGGCTTCCTTACTCCCAAACCATCGGTTGGGCCGCTGGATCCTTTTCCCACTAGCTACGTTGATCGCGCTCTCACGCATTCACGTGCGCATCCATCATGCTTCCGACGTCGTCGGCGGCGCCTTGATCGGTCTTGTCTACGCGCAGGTAGTCAAAGTTGTTGTGCCGTTCCCACACCAGGCGAGGGAGTAATACACCCGCAGCTCGTTCGCAGAACTTGGGTGTTTTTGAGCTATCGTTCTACGACCCGGTAGACTGGTTGTAAAAGCAACCACAAAGGAGATGTAACTGATGCACTTCGCCATCAACTGGGACTACCGGTGCCCGTTCGCACGTAACATGCATGAACACCTCATTACCGCGATGCAAGATGGTGCGGACTACCAAGTAGACTTCGTGCCGTTCTCCCTCAGTCAGGTGCATATCGAAGATGGAGAGCCAGACGTTTGGTCAGACCCCGATCGTTACAACGAGCTCCTCGCAGTGATGACTGGTATGACCGTGCAACGTTACTTCCCAGAAAACTTCCCCGGCGTCCACCTTGCCCTCTTTGCCGCCCGCCACGACCGTGCTCTCGACCTCAGTGATTGGTCAGCACTTGCATCGATTCTCGAGAGTCATGAGGTGGCGCCCGAAGAGGTGGCAAAGCTCATTGAATCAGAGCACATCCTCGAGGACTTCAGACGCCAACATCTTGCCTCGGTTGAAGAACACCACGTCTTTGGGGTACCCACGTTCATCGTCAGCGGCCAGGCTGCGTTCGTACGGGTTATGCATCGACCAAATGGTGACGCAAAGGTAGCTCGCGCGACTATCGACCGTGTCCTCGACACCATGACGAACTACCCCGAGTTCAACGAGTTCAAGTACACTTCAATTCCACGCTAAGAGCTCCGTCCTACAGGGCCACAACCAAGCGGTGACTGGTGGAAATGCACAGTGCGGAGGTTCCTATGTGCAGAGGTTCCTATGGTCGGAGGCCAAAGCTGCCTTGCGCTGTCAATCGATATGATCCTGGCTTGGCCTATCGGAATGTTTACCTCTGCACGGGTATCGAAGGCCTCTCGCGTCGGCATCGACGCTGCAGTGGTCTGCGCCTGGCAAGCACCTGCGTGTTGCCGGCCATCGCCCTCCTCGTGCGCGGACCCTGGGAGATCGCCATCAAGGCAAATCGACCAGCGCAGCAATCCTCGTTTCGTCACAGCTAGCCATAACACGTGGGCCAGGGGCACAATCTGCCAGGTACGGTGAGCCTAACGCCCGCCACTTACAAGATGCACTGATCGACGTGTTAACCACCTGCCACAGACTCAGGGCGTCAACCGATCGTGCCCTTTTTTCACAGAGAAACTTTCCTTGACGCATGCACCGATCAGCTGTCACCGAGCAAGCTCAACCGACACTGTCCATAAGCTGTTCAACCAGTGATGGTCGTACCGAAGTTGCTTCGAAGCGTCTGTGCCCACTCCTCAGGCGAATAGTCAATCATTGTCTCAAGGCAAAGACGTTCGAAATAGGTGACATCACTCCGATAGTACGGCTCCATTGGTGCTCGTGCGACGATACGAAATAATAAACTCGCACCAAACTCCCCACTATCAGGGGTGGCGCCGATGAGAGAGAAATTGAAGGACTGAATGCCTATTTCCTCGTAAGTCGCGAGTACAAGTGCGAGACCCGATGCCAATTGATAGACATCTGGATCGCTTAGATCAACGAGATCACCGAGCCCCGGGGCCAGCGCCCAAACCTCGTAGAACCCGGAGGGCGCGAAGGGAACCAGCCAGACAAATGGGTCCATATGTGCCACCATGCGCTGACTCTGTGCATCCTCGAGTGCGATGAGTTCTTCAAAATAGGGCTGACCATAGGTATCAAAATGCTCCTTTGATGCCAACAACAACCGTGACTGTGCACCAAGCGGGACAGAATCATGCGAGGATTGGATATGTGGATGGATGAGCGAACTTCCCGAAGGCGGCAGATAGTTCGCATTGACTGAGGAATAAATCAACTCCGGACGTTGAGATCGCACTGCTTTGGCATGTTGTTCGATCGCCAAGAGCACATCGTAGACAACCTCGCGGGTCATGGCCGTCAGTGGGAGGAAGTGACGGCTTACATCGTAAACACCGACTGCCGACACGGAGGAGTAGGCGATCACATTGGGAACCACCCAGGCGTTCCCAACGATAATTCGGCCATTTCTTGCAATCTCCTCGGGGAAGGGCGCAGTTGCGTCGCCAATGGTATCTGCACAAAATGGACAGAAGCCGTCTCGTTCGACAGCGGAACCGAGTTCCACGGGTCCAGGAGTCAACTTTGCACCCTCGATCAGGCGAGCGCCATGACCGAAGAGCGGGTCCACCCGATGGATGAGCTTCGCTGTTCTAAAACCACCGTGCTCGAAGTCTGGCACCTCAGCTTGGAGCTCACGCTCTTGGAACAAAATCATCGATCGCTCTCCTCGAACCAGAACCCATGTATGAGGACTAACCTAGTCGAGGTGGACCGACTGGTAGACGAACCGCGTTTGAAAGACATCTTTGCCGCGTTAGTCGACGTCGTAAGCAAGCTCGACATGGATGAGACATTGGCGCTCCTCGCCGAACACGCTCGTACGCTTACCCGTGCGCGATATGCAGCAATCGGCGTAGTTGATCCAGGGCAACCGGACCAGCTACTTGACTTTGTCACATCGGGCATCAGCTCCGAGGAGCGAAAGCACATCGGCGATCTCCCTTCCGGTGGCGGACTTCTCGGCGCGGTTATCGACTCTCACGCTCCCGTCATCTCTGACTCCATCGCAAAGGATCCACGAGCCGCTGGTTTCCCCCCAAACCACCCGTTCATGCAACACTTCCTAGGCGTTCCGATTATCACTGGTGAGAAAGTCTTTGGCAACATCTACGTAACCGACCGCCTCGACAATGAACCGTTCGATCAGATCGATCTCGCCATCCTTGAGACTCTCGCCACCGGTGCGGCCGCAGTAATCGGCAACCTACTGTTGCGACAGGCGCTCGCTCTCGCGCAAATCGAGGACGACCGGGCACGCATTGCCCGAGACCTCCACGATGACATCGTCCAACGCCTCTTCGCAGTGGGCCTCCAGCTGCAGGCCGCATTGCCCTCGCTGCAGGGGACTGATGGCTTCCTTTTCGTCCGCCAAGCGATCGACGATCTCGATACCGCAATCGGCGAAATCCGAACGACAATCTTTCAACTCGAACCAGCGCAGGAGGGGTCATCGCGTTCAGAAGTACTCGACCTTGTCTCGCGGCTCTGCACCATTGCTGATCTGAAGTACCACGTCGTTTTTACCGGCCCAATCGATACCGTTCTCACAAACACCAAACAGACCCTTCTCCTCACGGTCCTGCGAGAACTCATCACCAACGCCATCAAACACGCTCATGCTCATGAACTCCGCATTGAAATTGAAGTCGCTGCAATGCTCAGCATCGTCGTCATCGATGACGGCGTGGGTATTGGCAACCATCCTCGCCTCGGCCATGGCATCGCAAACCTCGAAGCCAAGGCAACAGCCAGAGGTGGGACCTTCGCAATTGAGGCCAGCCCCCTAGGCGGATCGCGAGCCACCTTCACGATCCCTTTGCATTGACAAAGGTTCGATACTCCCGAGCTCATAGAGGCGTGAGAGGCAGCGGCCGTACTTCTGTCTGAACCCCCCGGCCAAGAAACTCGCCGGGAACAGATCTCGAACAGCACCCCCTCGCAATCGCACAGCGACCCCTTGATCATAGAGAACGTCAACAAGGCTACAAAAGTGCAACGCATCGCTTTGGAGCGCAATGGGAACGACATCGTGTATCTCAACCGCATCAAGCTTCTGTACGACTCCACGATAACGAATCGGATGAACTCGGCGGAGCTGGTCCAGCAGTTCGCTTAGCCCGATGTGCACCGTACTCTCCGGCAACGATCCAACCCCACTCATCTCGCGATCGAGCGCAAAGCCCCGCCGTCGGAAATCCCCGCCCTCAATCGAAAGCACCTTGAACGCTTCCGCCAGCCCCTGTATCTCACGCAGAAAGTCATCCGCACCGAAACGCCCCTCTCCGAGTCGGTCGGGCAAGGTGTTCGATGTCACCACGAGGTTGGTGCCGGTCATACGTAGCTCGTCAGCGAGTCTGCTGATGAGGACCGTGTCCCCCGGATCGTCAAGCTCAAACTCATCGATCGCCAGCAGGCTCGTCCCTCGAAGGAGTTGAAGCGCACCAGCGAAAGAAAGCGCTCCAACAAGACTCGTCAGCCCGGAGAAGGAGGTATAAAACTTCGACCCCGACCAGGCATGAAACGTTGCAGCCAACAGGTGAGTCTTGCCCACTCCAAACCCGCCATCCAGATACCAACCCACCGGCTGATACACCGTCGATCGTCGCCACAATCGATGACTGTGGGCCTGCGCCGCACGCTCGACCGTAAACGCGTGGAGCACTTCCTTGGCTCGCTGCTGCGAAGGAAACCGGAGGTCTGGGTGGTAGGAATCAAAAGTCGCATCTGTGAACCCGCGAGGAGGAACCATGGCAGCGATTAACTCTTCCTGACTCGGGGCGAGGGCCGGGTAGCCAAGCAACATCTCCATCGCTACCACGTTAGAGGCGAGCGGCCTCCTTGACCTCTGTCGAGGTATATTCCGTCCCGAGTGTCGCCCGAGACGCTACCGATCACAATCCCAACAGAAGGGCCCGACAGAAAGGGGCCGATGGCGCAGCAACTCGAGGGTCCCACGGTGGCCAAATCGATACGAGATGGGTAGCCGTCGGATGATCAACAAGTCGGTACTGGTGTTGGGTTTCTCTCTGCACACGCTTCGGCGATGGAATCAAAACCCAGGACGATAGGTGTCGTGCGACAAACGAACTCCACCTGGCGCCAGGGTGACCTCACCCCCATTTCCGGGATCGGTTAGTCTGTCTGCAACCGCAAGCCCACCCAGGAGAACCACTGGCCCCTGGAAACAATCGACCAATATAGCCCCGCTACCATGTGAGAGCAGGGCGCTCATGAGGAGCCAGTGTGGCTCCGCACAACTCCGTAGCGGCGAAGTGGGCAAGAAGAGAACGACACATCGACGACAGCATGCTTCCTAGGCAGACCCATCCACACCGCCTTCACATCTCCTCCATCTCCCGCACCGTAGACCGGTCCTTATCGTCACGATTGAACCTAGGTGGGAGCTGGCGCAAGTTGCGGTTGCCCATAGGCGTGCGCCAACGGGGTGCGGTCATGCGCGAGCGCATGCCAGTTGCGAACAACAGCTGGCACGACGATCCGATCGAGCTGTCTTCGTTGCTTGCCCTTGGGCTCCCTGATCCCCGCCGAGTTCTTGGGTCTGGCATCACCGCGTTACCGCCTTGCCCCAGCAGAGGGGACCAAGCTCTACCAACGTGTGCTGCGAGCAAGTCTCCGAGTTCTTCGGGCTCTCGAGGTCCAGCTGCCTCACGCAATTCCTCAACGCTCCACCACTGGCAACCAAGAAGAGTCGCCCGTTCGTCGTCGGTCAGGCAAGTCGGTCGAACGCGAGCATCTCCCACGCGAGCCAGGAAGAACGGCGCAACTCCCACCAGTCGAGTCGCCTTCCACGCACTGTTACCCCGCACTCTTGCAACTTGCCCGGCAACGCTAACCGTGGGCAGACCGGTCTCTTCCCGCCGCTCTCGCCGTGCCGCGTCCATCTCCGACTCACCCTCTTTAATCCCCCACCGGACGGCGCCCAGAACATTCTGTTGTTAATCGGATCCCGCCAGTGGAGCGACAGAAGCCGTTCGGCACCGTCAATTTAAGGAATGTGCACTAGGGCCCTCGCCAGCACCGAAAAAACACTCACCAACTAAGCTCGAGCCCCCTTGTCGCATCAGAACCTTATGAGCGAGGGGGATAGGCCGTCCTCCGGCCCACCCTCATTCTGCCGCTCGGCGGCACTGGACCGAGGGAACCGGATGGGCTCGTGGAAGGATCGACGCCCACTCCGAGCAGTGTCCGAGTCACCGCTTGTCCGCTGTCAAGCAGGTCATCAAGAGCTCGGGAGACGTGCGCCGCGGTTACGAGAGGCGCCTGTTCGCCCAAGGACTCGAGTACTGAGCGACGGAGCAACTCCTTGAGGAAAGATGCCGTCACGCCATCTGTGCGGTCAACGACGACGCCCAGTTCCTCATCGTTGAGCTGCAACGAGACACCACGGGCGTAGAACTCGAACAGTCTGCGTCGGGCAGCGGCGTCGGGCAAGGGAACTTCGACGGCAACATCGACGCGTCCCGGCCGTGCAGCTAGTGCAGGCTCGAGCAGGTCAGCTCGGTTGGTAGTCAACACGAAGAGCAAGTCGGCATCAGCAGCGGCGCCGTCCATGGCGTCAAGCAGATCAAACAGTACCGGGCTTGACCCATTGCCAAACGAGCGATCCTCTGCGACCAAGTCGACATCTTCGAGAACGATGACCGCTGGGGCAAGATCGCGTGCCATCGCGGTAACCGAACCAACCGCATGCAAAGAGCGGCCAGTGAGCACAAGCCGCGTGTACTGTGGCATGTGAGCGACCAGATACCGCATGGTGTGTGTCTTGCCGGTTCCCGGCGGTCCATAGAGCAACAGACCTCTCTTAAGGTGCTGACCCGATGCGAGCAGGGCGTCGCGATGCTCCGCAACCCCGAAAGCATGGCGCTCGATACGACCCAGCACTTGGTCGGGAAGTACGACACCGTCGCGCTCGATAGGCGCAACGCTCATGAACCGCAGTTCAAAACCGCCGTGCGGGAATGCCACTACCTCGAGCAGCTGGCTGCGGTAGACGTTCAGCGCACCCCGTAGCCCATCTATCTCGGCGACCACCGCTTGGGCAGCCGACACTGGCAGCCCAAGAACTTCAATACGAAGGCCGCGTTCGTGTTCGCGCGGCGCCGAGACCAGTAGCACGTAGGGGCCAGCCGGATCGCTCACGAGTAGCAGGGCGAGTTGCAGACACGCGAGAGTCGAGCCGGGTCCGTTTGGAAGGTCGACCAAGGGCGGGGCGCACAGTTGAATGGGCGGCAGCGCCCCACCTGAGGCAAGTTGTTGCAGCGTCACACCGCCGAAGTGGGGTGGTAGCGCGACCCCATGGACCACAACGTTCCTCCCCTCCTCGGCCATCCACACGTTTAAGGCCGTCTGCAAGTTGACATGCTCAAACGACGACCACTCCCTGGTGACAACCGACTCGCGGGCTCGTGTTGCTCCCAGAAACTCAGCGACAAGGCTCGCGACCTCGTTGCGCTCAACCTGTGTGTCGTTCTGAACCCACCGCATAAACGACCGGAACTCTGCGGCAAATTCGCGCCCGACCACCTCGCTCGCGTGACTCTCGTCACCCATCTCACGACCCTCCCTCTCGGTACACCACGGATGGCTAGCAACTACCCCGAACGCAGGGGACGCTCTTGGCCATCTGATAGTATCGTCTTCGCTATGCTCGAACCCTCTGTGAGCGCCGAGCCTTCTCACCCTATCGGATTTCTCCCCTGATCGGGCGACCGCGAGGTGTCGTCGCCTGCCTCCCGAGAGGAGCAACATCGCAACACCACCTCATACGGTCTCGGATCTTGCGCGTTCAGGAAAGCGGCTCTGCCCCAGCAAAGGGATTTTTCTGATGGTTTTCTCTTGGTACTCGACGTAGGGCGGGAAAGCTGCCACAGCGCGGTCCCACTATACCAAGCGCTCCCGTAACCGTAGACCCCGGCCTTGCGCAACACGCGGACGCTAGTCAAGTAGCATCCCACCTTGAAGAGAACAACCGCCACAGCCGCAAAGATTCTGAGCGCACTCAACCGAGGAAGGCGCTCCGATCGTCCTCTTACTCTCGATCCGATGTCGCAGGGAACGTCGCTTACCGGCAGCGTCGTCATCCTCGCTAGGGCGGTGGTGTGCCTTTCTCACGGTCAGCTGAGATGATGCTTGGACCATCCGGCATCCGTGGCTCGAGCACGAGGAGCCCTGTGTCGCACAAAACCAGATCCATGACTGTCTAGTGGGCCAGCGACCTCACATACTGTACCTCTTGAATGGACACACCTTCCGCTGGGCCCCAGGTCGGCCGCGGTTCAACCTGACGCCCCACTCCATTGGCGGTCCACCCCTGGGAGAGATAGGAGGTCTCTGCCCGGACGTTACCCACCAACACCCACAGCTGTACCACTTTGTAACCCTTTTGCCAGAGGGATTGACACGCCACCCATCAAGGCCCTGCCCGCTCCACGACGCCAGTGGTCAGGATGCACATAGATGGCATAGATTTCTCCCGTCGAGATGTCTTCGCGATCGGGTCCGAAGGTGACAAACCCCGAGATGCGTCCATCGTCCACTACGAGCAACGTTGCCGGGCCGTGACTTAAACGCGAGCCAAATGTGTAGCGCTTCGCCCGTTCGTTCACGTCAAGTCCATCAAGGACACTGTCGGGCATCAAACCCCGGTAAGCAGCTCTCCATGTGGCGACATGCAGCGGCGCGACCTCGTCGGCATCACCTTCTATGGCCTCTCTCAGCTCTCGCTCCGCCCGCTCCCCGCTTAAAATCCGAAGTCCATCCGAGCTGCGCGAGATGGATGGTGCTTTCGCAATCAGCGAGACCATACGGACACTGAGCGTTGCTCGAGCGGGGCTCGAGCAACGCTCTGGCGCGGGCTATGCACCCGACCCATGCATGCCCCCACAACGCACCAATACCCATGTCGGCACTGTTGTCCCTCCGCCACATGCCACACCGCCAGCCTTCATCAACAACACACACGAACGCAAGTAGTTGGCTTACGTAGGGGTATCCTCTTGCGGTCAATAACTTCCACCGCTAGACTCAGCTACTCAAGCAACACTGGACCCTTAAGGAGGAGATACACGCAGGCTTGGGCTCATCGACGATTTAGACCCTGGCGTGAACGCCAACAGCGGGAACCCCCCAGAACCCTATCAATGGGACCACCGTTAAAGATAATAGACGACTCATCCCCAACCGATCCCGAATCACGGTCACAAACGAGTTCGCTATCACCCTTGATCTCATGGACGCCAAGGTGAAGGCGAAGGACTCTGCACTACCGTACATCGTGATGAGCGGAGTCATCATCTCCCCTCCGAACTAGCTCCAGCACAACTACTATCAATTGCTCAAGGAATGAGGAGTCCTGCTATGTATCTCTCCGAGACAGAGACGCTCAGTTATGAGCAACTTCTGACGCTGTATCCAGTAACTGAGGCAACGGTCCTTCGTGCGAATATGGTAACCTCGCTCGATGGAAAGATTGCTATTGATGGTCGGTCAAAGGGCCTCTCTACCAGTCTCGATCGCAAGATTTTCCATCTGCTGCGTGCAACGGCGCAGGTCATCTTGGTGGGATCAGGCACTGCACAAACAGAGAACTACCAACCACCGACACTCACGCCTGAATTAGCTCAGGTGCGCCAACAAGCAGGGTTGCGTCAGCCCCTACGCATCATCGTTGCCACCAGACATCAGCCACCAGCAGCGATCACTGCTACCAGTGACGGCAACTCCTTAGCTATCTTTCACCGCCGCCTACCTGAACAACTCAACCGGGTCGAACTAGGACGGATCCTTCAAATCGACGAGAATCAACCAGGCGGCATACTCTGTGAAGGAGGTCCGACACTGCTCGGTAGTCTCCTCGCTCAAGGTCTGGTCGATCAACTCTGCGTGACAATACGGCATCTGCTCGTCGGAGAACTCTCTCCTCAGCTCGTCCCCACGCAGCTGCCGACACCCTCCGACTTTGACTTGGCGGCCAGCATCACCACTCAACAGGCCACCTTTCTACGACTTAGTCTTCTGGACTAGAATACAAAGCATGCAGCTCGGTCGCATTGTGCGAGATTATCAGCGCGCCTACGATGAGGCGCTCGCCTTCCTGGAGGAGCATGCCGACGAAGTTCAGACCAACCAACAGGTACTCGCATGGATCGATGGGCCAACCCTCATGGAACTTTCCACCCACCTGTCCGAGGTTCTGGGACTGGTCACCATCGAACAACTTGACTACCTCGGCGCTCCCTACGTACTGAACCCGAATCGCCGAAGTGCAACGCTCCAGGTGGCCAGGAGGCTGTCACTACACGCGCTTTGTGAAACTATCTTGCGCTGCTGGGGTGCAACCGGCCCGATCTCCACGGAGTCACCGAACACGCCGGAACGACTGATCAGCGTGGCAGAACAGGGGGGGACCTACCCGATACCGAGCGCCATGGCCACCGCATTGATATCCGCGAACCCCCAGTTGCGTGCTGATCCTAGTCCCATCATCGCTGCGATAGCCGAATCGGGCTACGAACGCCTATGGGCCATCGGCTTTTCTCAACTCCAGTAACCTGATGTCATGGAAACACGCACCCTGATCGGATCGACCAACGCCGGGCACAGGGATGGAAGTGCCGTCTCAGGTCGCAGGAAGTGCGGCGCAACCCTCCACTGCTGGCAACGGTGCGACCGTCATCGGCTGGGATAGGCGTACTTCATAGAGTGATGGGGTCGTCGCAGTCAGACCGATGGGCTCAAGCGATGGGCGCAAAATATTCGTTGCTGTCGAACCCTGGGCAACTCCCCCTGCAAGGCTTCCACCGATGATCGAGGCCAGACTCGCCCGACTAAAGACCACCTCGGGAACGTGGGTGCTGGGATTTGCGGCGCAACTGACCCACCACCGCGAGGAGTGAAAGAATGTCGGTGCTAACTCGTAAAAGGAAGAGATTGGACTCGTGGTCTGAACCGCGCCGAGCCCATAGAGCGCAGTACGACCGGTCACTTTGATGGCGACCGCCCGGGTCCCGATAGTACTTGCCACCGAGGTGAGGTCGACGACCAACGGAGCGTCAGCGGGAACCGTGACCCGCTCCACGGTACGCATTTGACCCATATCCGCTACCTGCGCGGTTCCATCGAAGCCGGCCATCGAGATCGTCACGGGATCCGCCGTTGCCGAGGTGTTCACGAGGTCGAGCGACAGCGTCTTGGTCCCAACCAAGGGAACGTACGGGAGGTACAGTCGTGCCGAGGGAGCAGCATCACCGAGCGACTCCTGGGTATTCGGGAGCGCGATGCTCGAGGCAACAACGACGCTTCCCGACCGAGCTGAGATCCCCGCAGCGATAGTAGAGGTATTCGGCGCAAAGCGCTCCGCGTTAATCGCCAGAACTGCACCGGGACGGACGATAAGGCCCTCGACAGAGGGAACGGAAACTTCACCCTGGGCGGAGTAGTAGTTCAAATCGATCACTGCTTGCACTTTGAATGGGTTGTACACAGAGATCGTCGAGTGGCTACCCGTAGTCGTCGAGAGACCCGCAACGGTCCAGCTGCTGCTCGGAGATGAGCTGCACGGGGAGAGCTGTGGAGTCGCAGTTGGGGTCGTCTGCGTCTCCATGAAGGCCACTACTCCACCAGAAGAGACGATGACTCGTCCGTGACCAGGAGGTACCAGCAATCGAAGTGACGAGTGTGCCAAGAGAAGACCGTGATTGAGGTGTTTACCCACTTCTGAGCTGATGAGCAGCCGTCGATCAAATCGAGTTGGATTCTCCAAGATGATCCCATCAGAACGAATCGCACCAAGCGCCGCGGGGACCACACAGTACCAGCTCACCGATGTCGCATCTGGTACTGCAGTCGGGATCGCCAAACTACCGATACCAAAAGGTACATTCGCCACCGCAAACCGAGCCCGTTGCGCCGAATACGCATTGGTTAAGAGCACCACGCCAATGAGTACCACCACGAGCGCAAGCAATATCGCTTTCTTCCGCTGCATCGCCATCATACCCTGACTGGCTCCGTTGGCTCTTGAGCGAGCCGTGATGCAGTCCTTCTTGCAGCGCCAAAGGACCTGCTCCGCAGCCATGAGCGTCGACCAAAGAGACCAAGCAACAAACTCAGTATCGTCAAGAGCTGGATGGAAATGCCAACGATCAGCCAAGGATTCGTCGAAGATGCAGGGCGCAACGGAGACACCAACCGCGCCGTCAAGCGATAGACAGAGATCCCGCCCTGAGAAAAGAGCTGGACCATATCGAGTTGCCGACCAAAGGCAGTTGTGAAGGCATCAGCTGCTAAGGTCCGCGGTGCGCCAACGACAACCACCTCTCCAACCCCGTCAGCAGCGAGATCATCACCAAGACGCACCGTTTGCCCGGCGAGGGCCAGGCTTACGAGATGATCAAGAGTGGCTTGCCCATGGGTTATTGCGGGAGCCCCAGCGGTCAATACCGTCGGAGCCACACCTTCGGTCAGGCCTACGTAGACACCGTTGGTCAACTTTTCCCCCGTCACGATGCGCGGACCTGTACCTAGCTCAACCCAGAGTACGGAACCCGGATCACGGACTAAACCCTCCACCAGAGGGAGCGTGTCACGCGCGTTGCTAGCCGGACCTGGCTGACCCGCGAGTGCGCCGAGGCTTGAACCTAACACGGTCACCAGTAGCACCACGGCAACGACTCCAGCCACCACATGATGTAGTCCAAGGCCGAAGGAGCGAAGCCTTTGAAGCATGAGACGTACGGCTCCCGGCACCGCAACCGAGACGATCAGTGTCGCCAAAATCGTCGGGTAGACCGGGGCAATAGGTGAACCACCGAGTATGCCCCGTCCGGCCAAAACGGAAAAAACAAGATAGCCAACGGCACCAATGGTTGCCACCATGAGTGCCCCACCTTGTCCTTCGCTAAACCCAACCACAGTCACCACAAGGGTGAGGACCATAGCGCCAAGCAACCAGGTGGAGAGACCTTGCACAACAGATGCACCAAAAAGGGCGCTGATCATCGAGCTTGCGGGGTTGACAAAACCGGTGAACACATAGTCAGCCCCTGGGTGAACCGCGATAAGGGCCCCAATCCAGGGAAGATTCGCCAGGACGCCAAAGGCAACAGCGTAGGCAACAACGACCGCCAACCTCCGTGCCCTCTCGACGCCAGCGGTCGCCACATAGGCCACAAGCTGCACGAGAGCGGCTAGAAGCCAGACAAAGGCGAGTTGCGGACAAAGAGCGAGGGCGAGGGCAAAGAGTGCTGCCACCCGCAAATTCGACCTGCGCATCACCCTGCGGGACCTACGCTGAGCAGCAATAGCGTCGATGGTGGCCCCCAACAACAGCGGTGCAAGAGCATATGCAAAGATGATGTAGATCGAACCACGAACCAAAGCGATCGCCACAATAGGCGACAGAGAATAAAGGACACCCGAGGCTCGAGCAAATCCATCGGGAAGGCGTCGTCTGGCCACCCGATACGCCCCGATGGGTCCCACGATCAGAGATGCGACCACAAGCAACCAAACACCGAGCGCCGTATGCCCGATCAACACGAGGCCCAGCAGACCGATCAGCAGGTCCGAGGCGGGCAACACAGCCACTCCGAGCAGGTGGCTCGCTCCATGGCCAGAGAAGTACGCCCCAAGAAGCTGGAGCGGAGAAGAATAGAGCGTGAAAGAACCCACTAATGGTGTCGGTGCAAAAAGGGTAGCGCGTGCCAAGACAAGACTTAGGACGATCGCTATCCACAGCGCCCATCTACCTAGTGCGCTATGCCCCTCGCTTGGTGTCTCCACACTTGGAGTACTCGACTCCGGCAACGACTCCGCAGTCGAGTTGGTCCTCGCCTGCGAGAAGAAGCTTCTTAACGTCAACCATGATCCCGAAAACTTCAATAATCGCACATCAAGACCGTCCGCCGCCATGCGTTCACGCTGATGACGCAGTCCCTCCCGTTCGCGGAGAACACCAAAGGACCGAAGACAACCCCAAGCTACTCGCGGGCGAGCGGTGAGTGTGAGAAAAAAAGCTTCCAGGAGTCGTTCCAGATAGAACACCACAAGCGCGAACGCACGTGTCCGTCCCTGTTCTAGCTTGGCGATACAGCGAGCTTGGTGGCGCCGCTTGAGTTCGATGCGCTCAGCATGCGGCAATGCCACCCGTTCCTCGAGCACGACCCCACGCTGAACGGCCCGTAGGCGCGGCGATCGGCGTCCTGCAGTGGAGACTGATCGATGGCGCACCCGAGCATGTGGGGCTGTCGATATTCGTGCTCCTGCCATGCGCACGCGACAGGAGAGGTCTACTTCCTGATAGACACTCCCAAAATTTTCGTCAAATCCCTCAATCGCCATGAAAAGATCAGCACGGATGAGCATGGCGCATCCGGCGGCAACTGCGACCTCATTGATCTCGTCATACTGACCCTGATCGAGGTCTCCGACCTCAACCCGGGGTGCGGTCCCCATCAGAAAATCGAGATCACTACCGAGTTCAAGAATCTGGCGGGGCGAATCATAAGCGACAATTTTGGGGGTGACTAAGCCAGAGTTCGTGGCGTACGCAACCTCCATCATCGCAGCGAGCGAATTTGGTGCTAATGCAACATCGTCGTGACACAGGAGTAGGAACTGTGCCTCTGGTGCCAACTCGACACTCGCGTTCGCCGCCGCAGCAAAGCCCGGGTTGCCGGACACTTCGCATAGGCGTGCCATCGGTAACAAGCGATGAGTCAACTCATCAACTCGGCTCGATTCATCGACGTTGGCCACAACGACATCGAGGTCGGGGTAACTCAGCGAGGAGATACTCGCCAGGCATTCTTCGAAGTAATCACCTGGATCGTGAGCGACGACGATCACTGCCACTTTAGGGGGTGCCTGCATCAGAAGCTACACGCTAGTCGCCAGGTCTAGGGTAGCGACCACCGCCGACGTCCTCAACCACCCCTGCGACCGTCTGGGTAAGGGAAAACTTGCGGGAGAAGCCGGTCACCTCCATCATTCGTCGCGGATCTCCCACGACAACTTCGACATCATTGGGTCGCAAGAGTGAGGGATCAACCTCTAGATCGACCTGGTAATCAAGGACGGCAGCGAGTTCGCCGACGATCGTACGAACACTCACCGACTCGCCCGAGCAGACGTTGTAAGCCTGACCCGGCACGCCGTGGACAGCAAGGAGGCGATAGGCTCGCACCACATCTCGGACATCCATGAAGTCGCGACAGGCATCACCGTTGCCTACGCGCAAGCTCGTCTTCCCTTTCTCCTTTGCCTCTATCATGCGAATTGCAAGCGCTGGGACGAGATAGTCAGGCAACTGCCCTGGACCGGTATGGTTGAAGGGACGAGCCACCACCGCTGGCAGACCGCGACCGTACCAGCCCTGCAAGGTCGCAAATTCAGCCGCCGCCTTCGATGCTGCATACGGGGAGACGGGGTGGAGCGACTGAGCTTCCTTGATGGGGAGATCATCGTGCGCAACCCTTCCGTACACCTCTGAAGAAGAGATGTGCAGGAGGCGCGGTAGGTGTGGGAGCTGAGCGAGCACGGCTACCAGATTTGCTGTTCCCACGACATTGTTGTAGAAATACAGCTGAGGGTCTGACCACGATGCTCCCACGTGCGAGAGTGCAGCCAAATGGTAACAGACATCGACCTGCACACCAGTGAGCGCCGTCTGGAGCGCTTCTCTGTCACACAGGTTCAAGCCCTCACCAAGCTCGATCACCTCATCTCCTTCATCGGCAAGGTGCTGACATAGCCACCCCCCTACAAAGCCATGACTACCAGTGACGAGTGCTCGCATTGTGCTTTCAAGCCTCGAGCAGGCGGCAATAGAGCGAGGTTGTCTCCCGCGCAGCGCGCTCCCATGTAAAGCTTCGTGCCCAATTCACCTGCCGTTCTATCTCATCTGGTGTACGCGAAGTCAGCGCCGCCATTTCAATACCGTGCGCAATCGCATCGACGTCGTCAGGGTCAGCCAGCCACGCATACTCTCCCGCCACCTCGGCCATCGCCGACTTGTTACTGGTAACAACATTGAGCCCGGAGGCCAACGCCTCTAAAACTGGGAGCCCAAAACCTTCAGCATTGGAGACATAGATCATCGCCCGTGCTCGCCGCAGTGCTCGCCGCAGGTCTTTTTCCTCAAGGTAGCCCTCGATGCTCACGCACGACCGATTCCGCATCGCGTCGAGGGCCGCATCGAAATCGCTGGTCTTCCAACCTCGCTTCCCAATGATGCGGAGCCGCCAATTTGGGTATTGATCGGAAACCTTGTCAAAGGCCTGGAGCACGCGAGCAAGATTTTTCCGTGGTTCAATGGTCCCAAGTGAGCAGAGCTCTACTGCGTCATCCTCATCACCACCGTGCTCTGGCACGAGCAGCGGATCAACCCCGTGATAGATCACGTGGATAGGAGGGGTTGTTGGGAAATGATTACGTAGACGATCAGCAGTCGCTTGCGAGGGAACGATCAACGCATCAGAGCGCTTCACCGCTAGCCGGATGGCTCGCTGGAAGTAACGCACTTTTGCCGGCTCGTGCCACTCAGGGTTGTCAAAGAAGGTGAGATCATGAATCGTTGAGATCACTCGCAACTTGTGACGGGCGGCTGGAACTTGGTAGTGCAGGCCATGAAAGACACGGGCACCACCTTTGATCGCGATAGAACCGAGACTCCGCTCCTGGTAGAGCAATCGAAGAGGCCGACTATTGGGAGCAGCAATGAGGTTTTCGTAGTTTCCCCTTGGAGGGAGCGCAAAGAGACGCAGCGACGCACGAGTCGTCAAGAGCGAGATGGGAGGACGATCCTCAAGTTGATAAAGAGCAGCGACGAGTTCCTTCGCATAACGTCCCACTCCCGTGGGGTCATTAGGGATAGACGTCGCATCGATAGCCACTGGGTTCACGCCGTTAGCTCCTCCCATAATCGAAGATGTTGCTGGGCGGCCACCACCCAGGATAGCCCCTCAACCGCGAGCAGCCCTTGCGTAACAAGTTGGGAACGCAATGGATCATCGCTGGTGATCTGCTCCATGGCCTGTGCGATGGCATCGACATCCTTGGGCTCGACACCAAGGCCTCCAAATCGGGCAGCGGGAATATTCGCTGCAGTGACGACTGGAACCGCCGCGGCTAGCGCCTCGATCACGGGGAGACCAAAACCCTCCTGCAACGGAACGTACACCAAGGCGAGGGCGCGAGCAAGCAGCCCCGCAACGACTCCACTTGAGACGCTACCAACGATAAACGCTCCTCGAGGCGGCACGATCTCTGGACCCCAACCCTTCGGGCCGACGATGACCAGCGGAACCGGATCGAATGCCGTTGCCCGATAGTGTTGATACGCCTTGAGGATACGCGGCAAATTCTTCCGTGGCTCGACCGTGCCGAGCACCATCAGGTAACGTCCCGCAATGCCAAGATCGTCCAACAATTTTGCTGTCGCCACGGTGTCAGCAGGCGGAACATGATCAACCCCGGGAGGTATGATCGCGATACGCTCTGCCGCGACACCAGCCTCCACGAGCAGCTTGCCTGTCTCTGTAGCTAACGTCACCACCCGTGCGTTGCTCGCAACCACCTGAGCAAAGCGCCGTTCATGCCAGGCCCTTGCTCGCGGAGGAAAAGTCTCCTGCTCTGATCGAAACAGCAGATCATAGACCGCCACCGCCTGGGGCATGTCCATCCTCAGCAAGGGTCCACCAAGTGAAAACGCGTGATAGAAGGACCAGTTGCCCCGTGGGACACCCCAACCAAAGTCCCAGAGACGCTGTTGGAGGCGATAATCAAGGGGCGTCTGTACATGGGTACCAAGCCACGAGGATGGACCTATGTGGGCAGAGGTACGCGAGGTAAGGAGCGCAAGGTTCCGATCCATTCCGAGTTGGTCTAAGCCCTGGAGTACCCCCGTAATATAGACCCCAATACCGCCTGAAACCGGTCTGACAAGTTGATCCACCAGTAGCAATCCTGACCTCGTCATCGTAGGACCCTTGCGTACAATGCTGCCATCTGTTCCCCACTTCGATCCCAAGAAAAGCGTGCTGCTCGGCTGTATCCTTGTTCAATCAACGATTCACGAAGCTCGTCGTCCTCGATCACCCTGGTAAGCGCCGATGCCAGTTCATCGGCGGAGCCCGGCGCCACCGTGATCGCCGCATCCCCAACGACCTCCATGATCGCACCAGCAGTCGTTGTGACGACAGGAGTGCCCACACTCATCGCCTCCAATGGTGGCAACCCAAAACCCTCGTACAGGCTTGGGTAGGCAAAGACGTGCGCATTGCGGAGCAACCATGAACGTGCATCCTCCGCAACATAACCCGGCAACAAGATCCGTCCGGCCAAAACTGACGCCCCCAAGCTGGCGAGCAACTCATCCAATCCCCAGCCAGACTGCCCTGTCAGCACGAGGCGAAGATCCGGGTAGCGCGGAGCGAGCTCGGCGAAGGCCTGAACGAGATACCTCAGGCCTTTTCGCGGCTCAAGCGTCGACAAAGCGAGGATGTACGGGTGCCCCGCCAACTCCGTGGCGATGGGTGGAATCGATGGTTGTGCGCAAAGTGGTGTCACGCCATGCCCGATGGCGACAACGCGATCTGGCGCAATACCGAAGTAATCCAGTACCTGGCCACGCACGAACTCGGAGGGCGTATGCACAAACGATCCTGCCTCAACGGCGTGGCGGACCAACGTCGGGAACACGAGCACCTCTGGACGACACAGATGTGGATAGAGAAGTGGAGCTAAATCATGGACAGTCACGATCGTTGCCTTGCCCCGCACGGGAGGAACCACAAAGTTGGTTCCATGGATGACATCAAACCCACGAAAGAGACCCCGAAGGTCTGGCCGATACCACCGCTGCCACGAAGCGAGCAGTGGTCGTGCGGGGAGCGCAAGGTTCAAGTAGGCAACTCCGATCGGCAGGGCCTGTCGAAGTTGGCCGTGGCGACGGAGCGAGACCATAAAACCTGCTGCGTCAACGTGGGGCGCCACCGACCCCGCCATGTGATAAGCGAACTCTCCGATACCACTACGCTGCCCTACGATCGCTGTGAGCTCAATTGCTACTCGGACGACCTACCTCCACGTCTCCACGGACCGGCTCCCGAACAAAGCGGAGCGCTGCCACAAACCCATCCCTAACGAACAACAACGCTAGTAGCGATTGCCTCAGCCGGTTGCCTCCATCGTCGAGCGCGAAGCGAGGTGCTCAGGTATCCCTTGGTCGATCGATAGAATAGGCATCGAGTGACCAAGTAATGCAGGTTGAGGCTTGGGCAGAGCGTTAAGGAGATCGAGAGTTTTGATTGCGGTACTCGCCGGCGGGGTTGGAGCTGCCAAGTTTTTACGAGGCCTCACCAATGCCGGGCTCCAAGAGGAGATTGTCGCGATCGTCAACACTGGTGACGACTGGGTTCACTATGGTCTTCACATCTCCCCGGACCTCGACACCATCGTCTACACATTGGCTAATCTGGTGAATCCGGAGACCGGTTGGGGCCTCCGAGATGAGAGCTTTCACGCAAGAGCCTCGCTGCAACGCCTCGGAGATGACCCGTGGTTTACCCTTGGAGACCGCGACATTGGTCTCCACATGTTTCGAACACAGCGACTCGCGGAGGGTGTCAGTCTCACGCAAGTCACCGCGGAGATCGTCGAGCAGTTGAACGTCGACCTCACCGTTTTGCCCATGACCAACGACGAGGTCGCCACTAAGGTCCTCGTTCAGCTCCCATCGAAAGAGAATCGAGGCGACCAGATTGTCGAACTCGATTTCCAAGAGTATTTTGTCCGCTACCATCACCAGCCGCGGGTGTTGCGGGTGCGATACGACCACATCAACACTGCACAACCGAGTTCGGACGTCACCCACGCTCTTGACACGGCACGCCGGATCATCATTGCCCCCTCGAATCCCATACTCTCTATCGGGCCAATCCTCGCATTGAGGGGCATCAGTGAACAGCTGCAGCGGCGGGCAAGCGAGGGAGCTGTTGTCGCGATCTCCCCAATTATTGCCGGCGAAGCGGTCAAGGGACCACTTGCAGAAATACTCGACTCGCTCATGACCCAGCACGATGCACGGACCGTTGCACAGCTCTACCAGGAGGTCGCAAGTGTCTTCATCGTCGACACGGCCGATGCACACCTCGTCGAATCGATCCGTGCCACCGGTCTGGCCTGCCTGAGCACCCAAACGCTTATGACCGATCTTGACGCTACCGTCAACCTAGCCCAATTCGCGGTTAGGGCACGATGAATCAGCTCGGACTCCAGCTCTTTACCAATCCGCTCGACGAGGAGATCGTGCAGGGAGCTGACCTCGCAGCTCTCATCGTCCGAGACTTTGAACTCGCCGATGGCGATATCATGGTGGTCACCCAAAAGGTGATTTCAAAGGCCGAAGGACGCGTCGTCAGCGTAGATGACGACGACCAGGAGAGCTTCGACGCGCTCGTGCGCTCCGAATCCCGTCGCATCCTTCGTCGTCGAGGGACACTCGCGATCACCGAGACTCACCACGGATTCGTCTGCGCTAATGCGGGTATCGATCGATCAAATACCGACCCTGGTACCGTCACGCTCTTGCCAGTGGATCCTGATCGAAGCGCACTCCGCCTGTTGCATCAGTTGCAATACCGGACAGGACTTCAGCTTGGAGTGGTCATCACCGATACCTTCGGCCGTACATGGCGATCAGGAGTAACCGACATCGCTATCGGTGTCGCAGGCCTCCAACCTATCGCCGACCTACGCGGGACCCGGGACCACAACGGCATGACCCTGCAAGCAACGGAGATCTGCATCGCCGACGAGATTGCCGGAGCGGCTGACCTCATTAAGCGCAAGGACGGTCGTACCCCATTTGTCCTTGTTAGAGGAGTTGACCGTAGCCACCTGGGGCATGGGAGCATCGGTGCCGACGTTGTCCGCGGGTACGCGTTCGATCTCTTCCGTTAGGCAAAGCTGGTCTGAGTCGCAGTGGCCTCATACCACTCGAGTACCCGTTCAAGACCTCGTTCGAGCGTTGTGCTCGCGTGCCATCTCAAATACCAGCCAGCACGCCTGGCATCAAGACTTGAGCGCAAAATCTCACCGGGAATGGCCTGGCTATAGATCGGCTGCCGGTACTCACCCCCCGCGATCCGATACATCTCCTTATGGAGCGTGTTGATCGAGGTTTCGATTCCTGTGGCGATATTGAGCGTAAGACCACCCCCCTGCTCGAGGGATCGATAAAACGCATCGACGACATCCTCAA